>JAQICG010000258.1 GCA_027858635.1 Gammaproteobacteria bacterium
GAGATGCTAGGTGTACCAGTAATCGGAATATTCGGAATTTATACCGGTGGTAATCGCTATGAAATCAATCACAAATTACTCTACGATGGTAAAAAAATACCACGTGAGTTACGTGAAAAAACGGTTAAAAAACTAATGTGTGAATATGTAAATAGTATTGAAGACACCGTTAAACGATACCCCTATAACTGGTTTAATTTTTATGACTACTGGGGAGATAAATTATGAAATATATTCTCTCTTTTATTTTATTACTACAAGTGCCATTGACAATAGCTGACACTTTGAGCGAAAGACTGGCTGGTTTTTCAGAACTGAATGAATCGAGTGGATATTTTGTAGAGACCTGGTCAGCAGATTATCTGGAAGTTTCCCTGGTGTCGAAAGGAAAACTACTTTATAAAAGACCCGGCAAACTCAGTAAACTTATCACACACCCTGATCGCATCGAGCAACATATTAATGGTGAACAGTTATCCATTACACATAATAATAAAACACGCAATATACAGCTCTCCCAACAACCCGGTCTAGCAGTAGGTATTTATGCACTACAGGCAATCCTTGATGGAGATGAAAAAAAACTTCGTGAGCTCTTTAAACCAGACTATAGCGAACTAAACACAGGTTGGGAGCTGTCATTAGTAACAAGAGACGAGGATATAGCTGAGAGTATTGAGCTGATTACTATACGGGGAATAGATGATCGTATCCAGAAAATAAGCATAGAATTTTATAACGGTGATCACCTGTTAACTGAGCTCACATATGAGAATTAAGACAATATCAGGAGTGCGATTTCTGATCTGGTTTGCTGTTGTCAGTCTTATGATCACATATCTTTCATTACACCTGCGCATCACTGATGATATAGGGCAGTTTATGCCTGAGGCTAATCACGATTCTCAATTGCAGGCTTTGATGAGTGAAGTTCAAAATGGACCAGTAGCGACTACCTTAATGCTAAGGCTCAGCGGTGCTAAAAGTATTGAACTAGCGCGTCTCAGCACGCAGTTGAGGCAGTCATTACTATTGCACAGCGATGTTTTTCAAAATGTGCGTAATAGCAATACTTCATTTGAAGTTGATGCGCTCAATTCACTTTTCCCATATCGATACCTGCTTATTGACGGCCAGAGCTGGGGCCAGCCGGCACTAAAAAAAATGCTTGAACAGAGGTTAATCGACTTGCGCTCTGGTGCAGGCGCAATAACAAGTAATTTCATTACTAACGATCCACAACTTTCCTTCATGAGATACCTCCATGAATTATTTAATAGCGAGGGACCAATAGAAAAACATGGAGTATGGTTTGATAAGGAAAAGCAAAGCGTTCTATTAATAGTTAGTGTAAATAGTGATTCGTTAGACCTTGATGTTATGCAGCGAGCCGAAGACAGTATCCGTCAGACATTTTCCTCGTTATCACAACCATCCTCAATACAGCTTGAAATTTCAGGCCCAGGTGTGATGGCTGTTCAAGTACGTTCAACTATAAAACAAGTAATAAATAATTTATCAATGTTTATGATTATATTGTTACTCATTGTTTTTGCTATCGCATATAGAAGCATGTATGCCCTGCTTCTAGCTGGCATTCCACTATTAAGTGCAGTGACTGTTTCGCTGGTTGCTACACAGGCTATATTTCATGAAGTACACGGTATCGTGCTTGCGTTTGGCATTACTTTACTGGGCGTTTGTCTGGACTACCCTCTTCATCTATTCAGTCATCTGCGCTCAAATGAGTCACCATCTTTAAGCCTAAACAGAATATGGCCTACATTATTATTGAGTGGAGCCTCCACAATCATTGCCTATATGGCATTGTTTGGTAGCGGTTTTAATGGACTGAGCCAATTGGCTGTCTTCGCAGCTTGCGGACTTACAACGGCACTAGTAGTGACACGTTATATACTTCCTTATTGGGTATCCCCTGCCAGTGTAAACCCAAGGGTGTTTGCACTTAATATAGGATAGAGTCCAGGTAAAAAATTATTTATAGTGATACTGTTACTCTGTATTCCTGTTTTGATAATGCTACAAAGCGATAACTTTTGGGAAACCTCAATCGATGCACTTAGTCCGATTCCAGCATCTGCTCGTGACAACGACCGCAAATTGCGGCATGACCTGAATGCACCTGAAGTTTCCCATGTGTTTGTACAGTCAGACGAGAGTATAGAGAAAACATTACAGAGTAGTGAGTACATCAGCCGGAAATTGCTGGAATTACAGGATCTAGGAATTATTAGTAGCGTCTGGTCTCCGTCGCAGATATTGCCATCGGTACAACAGCAACGGCACCGGCAACAACTATTGCCAACTAAGCAAGAACTCTCGAGCAGTCTAGAAGACGCTCTAAGTGGATTACCGTATCGACAGACAGCATTTGAGCCATGGCTTGAATCCGTTGCTACAAGCCGAACTTTAAGTCCATTAGAATATGATGATATCGCTTCCACACCTTTAGCCAACTTGCTTAAACAAGGTCTTTTTCAGCATGGCAATATATGGGTAAGTACTATTCGTGTCAGTGATATTCGCTCAATAGCAGAATTCAATGACTGGCTTGATCTGAATCCAAAGATTAAAGAGAGTCATATAGAGATAAAACGAGCAACTGAACACCTGCTTACGGAATACCGTATATCTACATTCGAGCGCTTCCTTGGTATATTTCTGCTACTGTCAATCATCATAGTCTTTTGGTCACGCAGCATTACACGAGCTCTCTGGATTATGCTACCTGTAACTATAGGACTCCTAAGTGGGCTTGCCATGCCAATTCTACTGGGTTCTGCAATTAATGTTTTCCATTTATTAGCACTGTTGCTAGTATTAGGTATGGGTTTAGATTACAGCCTGTTTTTTAACAGGAAGACAGACGATATCCTTGAACGGAAACAACATCTTCACGCCATTAGTATCAGTGCGCTAACAACATCGGCAGCGTTTTCGGTACTAGCGTTATCACCAGTTCCAGTAATGGCAGCAATGGGTCAAACAGTCGCTTCTGGCGTTCTAATGTGCTTCATATCTGCATTATTATTGTCATCATCTACTATCACCAATGATTATTCAGATTATATAAAATGAAAGCTATGACTCCAATGGCAATAACCGCAAAGACGATAGTTAATTCATGCGGCTTAGGTGAAGCCTCAACAATCGATGCACTCAGGAATAATTGCAGCGGTTTAAAGCAACGAGCTTATGAAGGCTTAAATTTTGACACATGGCTCGGGATAGTCGATGAAATTGAATCAATAGAGATTGAGCCCAAGTTAGCGCGATACAGTTGTCGTAACAATCTACTGGCAAAGCTTGCACTTCAAACAGACAATTTTCACGCATCTGTTGAAAGTGCGAAATTAAGATATGGTGTTGAGCGTGTTGGTGTCTTCGTAGGTACAAGCACATCAGGTATTGCAGAAACTGAAAACGCCTACAGTCATATGCATCACTATGATACTTTTCCTGATAATTTTGATCTATTGCATACGCATAATATGTCTTCATTGCAGAGTTATGTTCAACATTCTTTGGGTCTATATGGTCCAGGGCATGCAATTTCGACTGCTTGCTCATCAAGTGCAAAGGTTTTTGCTGCTGCATATCGACATATAGTATCAGGACAATGCGACGCGGCAATAGTGGGTGGCGTAGACTCTTTATGTATGTCTACATTATATGGATTTAACTCTCTACAGCTAGTATCAAAAGAAATTTGCCGACCATTTGATGCTAACCGTAATGGCATTAATATAGGTGAAGCAGCCGGCTTCATTTTACTGGAACCTGCGACAGCTGGTCATGGTAAAGTTAAATTTAAAGGCTATGGTGAATCCAGTGATGCATATCATATGTCTACACCGCATCCAAAGGGCGATGGCGCAGTTATAGCAATCAATGATGCAATGACTCGAGCGTCATTAGATGCCTCAGAAATTGAATATGTTAACTTGCATGGCACGGCTACACGTAATAATGATCAGGCGGAAGCTCGTAGCCTGTTCCGCGTTTTTGGTGATAAAGTCGTCTGTAGTTCAACGAAAGGGTTCACCGGCCATACGCTTGGTGCAGCTGGGATTACTGAATCTATTATCTCAATACTGGCTCTCGAACAAAACATACTTCCAGGAAATTTGAACATGCAGGCATGGGATGAAACCCTTCGTATTAAACCCTTGGAAGTAACGACGAAACGCTCTGTTGAAAATGTCATGACTAATAATTTCGGTTTTGGTGGTAACAACTGTAGCTTAATTTTTGGTTGGTGAAACATGACAGTTTATATTAACGATATTTCAGTAATTGCACCCGGTTTGATAGATAAAACAATCACACGCTCAATTTTACAGGGTGAGAAAAACTGGATCTATCAGGAAATGCCAAAGCTCATTCCAAACATGTTACCAGCAAATGAGCGACGACGGACAACACCGATGATTAGACTTGCACTGGCCTGTATTCAAGGACTATCGAGTGATTACAATGATCTACAAACCACGTCCACAGTGTTCGCGTCCTCGGATGGTGATTTTGAAATTTCCGATAAAATTTGTTCAGCACTGTCGAATGACGAGAAGATTATCTCACCTACTTTATTTCATAATTCAGTACATAATTCAGCTGCGGGCTATTGGTCAATAGCGTCATTGATTAAAGGAGCGTCAACTAGCATATCAGCAGGAAATGCGACCTTTATGAGTGGACTACAAGAAGCTGTCACTCAAGTTGAAGTCGACGGAGGCACTGTGTTATATGTAGCATATGAATACCCTGCGCCGTCGTCATCGCCACTTGACAGATACTCCCACATCAAGTATCCACTAGCCATTGCAATCAGGATTGGAAAACAGGCTGAGAACAAGGCACTCGGAACATTGACATTAGAAGGTCCTGAAAATAATACCAAAGAAAGTGTTTGCAGAAACCCCTCTCTTGAACCTCTACGTACAGCATCGCCAGTCGGTCATGGTATGCCATTGATCGTGGCATTAGTAAGAAGGGCGCGAATGCAAGTTATTATTCCGTATCTAAGGGATGAGAAATTTCGAATATCCATCTCTCATTGATACGATAAGGTAATAATTAATATGTTAGAACATGATGAAATCTGTAAGCTCATACCACACGATGGAAAAATGTGCTTGCTGGATAAAGTGAAGAGCTGGGGCATAAATAATATTATCTGTGCAACTAACACACATAGAAACAAATATAATCCTCTTCGTTCTAATGATGAATTACCAATGCTATCACTACTAGAATATGGGGCTCAGGCAATGGCAGTTCATGGCTGCCTACTGGCAGACATGGACGGTTTCATTATGAAGGAAGGTTATTTGGCATCTTTACGAGATATTAATTTTGCAGATGGTTTGCTCTCTGAGGTCGAATCTGAACTTGTGATAAAAATGGAACGTATCTACGCTGAGTCAGGAAATATGATTTATACCATGTCAATTTCTGCAAACAACATAATACTAGCCAGTGGTAGGATTTCAGTAGCAGCAAAGTTTATTACCAGAAAATAATTACTATGAAACGAGCATTAGTAACTGGCGATAGCGGTGATATAGGAAGCGCGATATCGATAGCTTTGGCTGCTTCAGGTCACCATGCTTATGACCATGCAAATAAGATCATTGCCAAATCTTAATATGCAGTATGACGTATACTACAAGTTAGAAGTGCGGCGGTGCAGTTTGATGTATGCAATCGTAATGAAACGCAGGTCGTACTGACAAGGATTTTGGATACTCACCCTTTAAAAAAATTCTGCTAATGTGATAGACAGCAATTGCATCAAAGCTCCATCGTAAGCCCTACTTGTCATTATGATCAGTAAAATATGGTTTTATACTAGAACGATAAAGACCTTGCAGGTACATGCCGCGCGTGATCAACGAATGGGCAACCATAAGTGTTATCAAGGTTATATCACGTACACCACGAAAGTGGCTTGGACGTGAATTTTTGGCATAAACTGCTGGTATAGCAACTGCAACACACTCGATGCCACGTTGTGCAGCCTTAATAATTATCTCACTTTCAAAAACAAAGCTGTGGCGTTTTGATGTTGATATTTCTAAATCATCGAATAACTTACTCGGATAAGCACGAAAACCTGATTGGCTGTCTGATATAGGATATCCAGCTGCCCAGGAAAGCCAGAAGTTTGCTACGCGATTTGCATAATAGCGTTTAGCAGGGATGGCTGATTTATCCGCTAAGCGTGCACCTATAATAATATGTCCGGGCTTAATTTCTGATTCTGCCAGGAGCCTAGGTAAGTCTTCAGGAGCATGCTGACCATCACCATCTAAAGAAATTATGTATTTCACATTATGTCGACGAGCGGCCTGAATTCCTTTCCAAAGAGAAGCTGCTTTCCCTTGATTAACCTCATTTTTAATAAGAATTACAGGTAAGTCCAGAAGATTGGCAATTGTATGATCCGTGGACCCATCATCTATAACTATAACTAGAGAGGAAAAGGCTAAAGCACGGCTTGCTATATCATATATTGTAGCCTCTTCATTATAAGACGGAATAATAACTGCGAAATCATCAATTTGAGTAACAGAATCACTGTTGCTTTTATTATTTAAGGCTTCGTTTAAGTAGTTCATGAATTATGTTATAGCATTATTATACGATTCATTATCCACTCAATCGGATGAAGAACCAGAAAAACCTAAAAACAGGAGTACAAGGTTTATTTACCAGTGTGGCTTGCAATGCTAATTTAATAAGGAAATGTTTACTATTTGAAGATGGTGCCCAGGGCCGGA
>JAQICG010000393.1 GCA_027858635.1 Gammaproteobacteria bacterium
ACCCAGTACTCGATGGAACGCTTCAAACGTTCCAGATCGGTGGCACCTTAAACATTGGTGCCAGCCAGGCAGCAGGTAACTATACAACAGTCGGTGGCACACCATTCACGGTAACTGCCAATTACAACTAAAGGCAAAGTTTCGGTATACCGTGACTTAATGTAAAAAAAGGGACAATCGATCTTGATTGTCCCTTTTTCTTTTACAGCCAAAAATAAATGATCAAAACTAACAATAAACAGGCAAATTTAAAATCATGACCATCTTTAAAACCCTGCTCAACGCCAATAAAAAACGTCGATCTATAGCCGGGCTTATCGCGCTCACTTTGCTTTATTTTGGCTCAGTGCCATCGGTCGCCATCGCGGGTGCCAACCTGATGATAACGCCCACCCGGGTGGTTTTTGAGGCAAACATGCGCACCGCCCAGGTCACTTTAATCAACAACGGTGACGAAACCGGTGATTTCCGTATCTCGTTCATTAACCAGAACATGACCGCTGATGGAAAGTTCGAAGTGGTTGCCGAGGGTGAAGCGGGCCAGTATGCCGACTCCATGGTGAGATACTCCCCGCGCCAAATCACTTTGCCCGCCGGACAGTCTCAGGTGGTACGCCTGATGCTGCGCAAGCCGAGAGGACTGGCAAGTGGCGAATATCGCTCGCACATGCTGTTTCAGACACTGCCGAAATCATCTAAAAGCAGCATTGAAAATCTTACCAAAAAAGATGACAACACCATCTCAGTAGAAATCATTCCGATTGTAGGCATTTCAATTCCGGTAATTATTCGTCACGGCAAACTGGAGAGCACGTTAAAACTTGAAAATGCTCAACTCATTCCAGCGAATGATGAAAACCCGGTAGCTCGCATTAGCGTAGAGATACACCGCGATGGTAACCAGTCTATTTACGGCGATTTCCGCGCGATCTTCACTCCCGCTGATGGCGGCGCACCTGTGGTGATTGCCATGGCCAATGGCGTTGCTGTGTACACGCCCAACACCCTGCGCCGGTTTTCCATTCCCCTCAATGCTCCGGCGGGAACAGCGTTGAACAAAGGCAGCATACGCCTAATCTTTCTTGAGTCTGGCAAGGATGAAAATTCCGGCCTGATAGCCGAGACCCGCTTACCGCTGTAATAGCAATGAAACATGATTCAAAAACGTGTCTTTCATTATTGCCTGCTCCTGCTGTCACTGTGTCTGGTAACTGCCTCGGCGGGTGCTGCTGATAGCACACTGCTCATTGATAATACACGAGGCATCGATAACACTCGCACCCCTTCTTCTCAGCAGCTTAAGGAAATCAATGAATCACTAAGCGATATTCTCTCCGAAATTGATGCCATCCCGGAAGACAGCAGTGAAGCTGAAAACATCGGCACGGAAAATAGTGGCGTCCTGATTGATAACCGGCTCGGCATAGATAATATTGATGAACCTATTAGTCCGGAAGAGGAAAAGTTAACCACATCACCGCCTGACATTCGCGCTGAAAAAACAACTCCCCAGGTTGAGGCCGTCGATTCAGCAACCGCTAATCCGGAAAGTACCGCTATTGACGAGCCGGTTAGCGAACCGGCACTCGAGCAGACCCCGACTGAAATAGCTGAGCCACTGTTACCGGTTGAGACAGACACTGTCGATGCTGCGGCAACGACAGCGCCAGCCCCACAACAGGAAGCAGCCATGCCCCAAAAACAGCCGGCTGACACTGTCTGGATACCTCAGGATTCTGATCTGCGTATTCTGGAAATACGTGTTGAGTCATATGTTTTTGAGGATGTCATCGGTGCCTACCAGCATAAAGATATCATCCTCGTGCCACTGGGCGATCTCTCCAGTATTCTGGATATTGCCATCACGGTTACGCCGAATTTCGCCAGTGGTTTTATCATCAATGAAGATAATACGTTTTCTGTCGATACTAAGCGCCATGAAGTGATACTCAAGGGTGTTGCCGGCAGCTACAACAGTGAGCTGGTGAAAAGTCTTGATGGCGACCTTTATGTAGAGTCGAACCTTCTCGGTAAATGGTTAAACATGAAACTTGATATTGATCTGTACGCATCGCGACTTTGGGTGAAATCGGATCTCAAGCTGCCTTTCCTCGCGCGTATCGAACGCGAGAAACGAATTTCGCAGGCGCTTTCAAGACTAAATCAGACAGAGCAGCAATACCCGCAGCAGCATGATGCATACAGAAACTACTCGGTTCCTTTTGTTGACCAGACTTTGCGGTTGGGACAACGTTTTTCAGATGCCGGCAACTCGACCAGCTTCAATTCTATTACTTACGCCACCGCCGATCTAATGCAGCATGAGTCAGCCTGGTTTCTGGCTGCCAACGACCAGGATGGCATTGACGATTTTCGCGTCACCTTTGGCCGCACCGATGACGGCGGTGATTTACTCGGCCCTCTGCACGCCCGTCAATATCAATTTGGCCATGTGGTGGAACCGCGCGTCGGCCTGATCAATCTACCCGGAGAACTTGAACCCGGCATAACCGTCAGCAATTATCCGGTCGGTATGCAAACCGAGTATGACCGTCATCGCTTTATCGGCGAACTCTTACCAGGCTGGGAAGATGAGCTTTATCGAAACAATGCATTAATCGGTTACCAGAAAACAGCTATTAACGGCCAGTACGATTTCCAGAACGTGCCGCTGTTGTTTGGCAACAATCACTTCCGTCTGGTTTTTTACGGACCTAAAGGTGAGATTCAGGAAGAAACTAAACTTTTCCAGTTAAGTCAGGCGCTGACCAAACAGGGCAGACATTATTACCGGGCATCAACCACCACTGATGATCTGGGAGAGCAACGAACAACTGCTCAGTATGATTATGGTCTCAGCAGAAATCTGTCGAGTACATTTAATATTGTCAGCATCCCGTTGCAGGAAGCAACTGAAGTAGTGCAGCACAATTACCTGAGAGCAAAATTAACCGGATACTGGGATGCATTGCTGGCGTCCGCCTCGGTTATCAGCGACACGGAAAGTGGCAATGCCCTCGAAATTGATTTGCAGACACGCATAGACAACCCCATCATTGGTTTTCATGATGTCTACCTGAGTAATTTTTTCAGTGAGGAATACCGGCCCAGCTCAACAGAAATCAGCCGCAGTAGTCTGCTTCGAATTGACACTGCCATACCGTCTTCTTTTTTACCGCGCATCCCGGTTGCATTTGGTTTTAGACGTGATGAATACGCAACCGGTGGTGAGTTATTTGAAATAACCAATCAGATTTCTATGAGCACACACGGGGTGGCGGCCACTAACCTGCTCACCAATCAGCAGGTGACCGGACAACCGGCCACAACCAATGGCAATTTTCAGTTAAGCACTAACATCAACCAGGTCAGATTACGTAATACCCTGAGTTATTCGCTCAAACCTGAAACAGAACTCACCAATGTTACCCTGACGCTGGATCCCGGACCTTACGAAGATTACCGTTTCAGTTTTGGTATTAATCACTCACTGCAACAGGATGTAACTGAGTACAGTGCTTTAGCAAGCAGACTATCCGGCAAATACAGCCTGAGTTTCGGCGCCCGTTACAACAGCAACAACGAGATTAATCTCGATGTCAGCTTTTCAGTGGGCTTCGGTTACGAACCCAGACGTGAGCGCTGGGAACAGGATTCACATTCACTGGCCAATCACGGTAGTGTCTCAGCACGCTTTTTCATCGACTCGAATCAGGATGGAATTTTCAATGGCGATGATGTGCCCATTGAAGACATTGGCGTTCGTATAAACGGCGGCTATCACAATGGGAGTTCGGATCATGATGGCATTTTATTTATCACCGGCATTCCTGCCCATAACCCGACCAATGTCACCATTGCACCGGAATCATTGGACGATCCATTATGGATAGCGGCTGTCGATGGCGTGCAAGTGGTACCCAGACCCGGTCATGCTATACAGATAGACTTCCCCATCTTCACCAGCGGTGAAATTGATGGCACAGTTAATTTGAACCAAAATGGACGCCAGTTTGGTGTTGGGCGTGTCAGCGTCGAACTAATTGACCTGAACGACCGGGTCATTGCGACCACCGAGACAGCCTATGACGGCTTTTATATTCTCAGCAAACTTCCGCTGGGTGATTACCGGGTACGTATTTCTCAACAGCAACTGAATAAGCTGGGTTTACGCACAATAGCTGAAGAGCCTATTACGCTCAAAGCGGATGAGCCATTCATCAATGGCATTGATTTCAATCTGGAAGCGGTCGAGCCTGATTAGTTGTACTGATTTATGCCTGGTCGTATATGTTGCAAATTAAAGACAAAAACAGTCAAATGTTGCTTTTTGATATAAGCGAAAAAGCATTCACCGCAGA
>JAQICG010000224.1 GCA_027858635.1 Gammaproteobacteria bacterium
ATATCACCTTCAAGTTTGACGATGTTGTCACCGTCGGTGATGACGCGGTCGTGCGGATTGGTGCCGCCCCAGTGCGCCGTGGTTTTGTTGAACAGTCGGGTTTTGGTATCCGGATACCAGCAGTGATTGAGCCAGCGATAAATATAAAATGTTTTTCTCGCCATGCAGTAGGCGTCGGCGGAAGTTTGATCAAGCTGATCCTTGATGGCGAGAATCGACTGCTGTAATTCTTCGGTGAGCCTTTCATCGCAGTCCAGGCTGATGATCCAGTCGTGTGAGGCTTTCTCGACGGCGAGGTTCTTCTGTTCGATGTGGCCGAGAAATTTCTGGTGAAATATTTTATCGGTATATTTTTCGGCAATCTTCAGCGTATTGTCGTTGCTGAGTGAATCGATGATGATGATTTCATCGGCCACCGGCAGCAGACTTTTCAGGCAGTCTTCGATTTTTTTATCTTCATTATAAGAGATGATGCAGGCGCTGATTTTTGCCATGGCTGGTTATTTAAACAATGCTCTTGAAGTATTCGATGGTTTTTATCAGGCCAGCGTTGAGTGCGATGTTTGGCTCCCAGCCCAGTTTTGATTTCGCCAGGGTGATATCCGGTTTGCGTTTAGTGGGGTCATCAGCTGGCAGTGGCAGATAGCTGACTTTTGCCTCAGGGTTGATCATCTGCAAGGTTTTTTCCGCCAGCTCTTTCACGGTGAACTCTACGGGGTTGCCGAGGTTGACTGGGCCGGTGAAGTCTTCGCTGGCCATCAGGCGGATGAAGCCTTCAATCAAATCATCGACGTAGCAGAAAGAGCGCGTCTGTGAACCATCGCCATAAACCGTAAGTGGCTCGCCACGCAGTGATTGCACGATGAAGTTGGAAACTACGCGGCCGTCTTTCGGATCCATGTGCGGGCCGTAAGTATTAAAAATTCGCGCGATCTTGATGTTGGTACCGTACATGCGCTGGTGATCGAAACACAGTGATTCGGCGCAGCGCTTGCCTTCGTCGTAACAGGAGCGGATGCCATTTGGGTTAACATTGCCCAGATAGCTTTCCACCTGCGGATGCACTTCCGGGTCGCCGTAAACTTCACTGGTTGAGGCCTGCATGATTCTGGCGTTATTTTTTTTCGCCAGCTCCAGCATGTTCAGAATTCCGTGCACGCAGGTTTTGGTGGTGTGTATCGGGTTGGTCTGATAATGCGGCGGCGAACCGGCGCAGGCCAGGTTGTAGATCTCATCGACTTTGAGATCAATCGGGTCGATGATGTCGTGTTCGATCAGCTGGTAATTGGGGTTGTCGAGAAAGCCCGCGATGTGTTCTTTCAGGCCGGAGAGAAAGTTATCGACGCAGATGACATGGTGGCCTTCATCGAGCAGGCGCGCGGTTAAATTGGTGCCGAGAAAGCCGGCGCCGCCGGTCACTAGAATTCGTTTTTTACTCATGCTGTATTAGCCCTGGTTTGTTCTGCCGATACCGAAGTAGACAAAGCCCATCTCTTTCATCTGTGCGGGCTCGTACTGATTGCGGCCATCAAAAATAATCGGCGCATTCAGTTTCTGCTTGATGCTATCAAAGTTCGGGCTGCGGAACTGTTTCCATTCGGTCACTAGAATCAGCGCGTCGCTATTCTCCAGAGCTGCGTACATGTCATCGAAAAAGGTGACGTCACCATTGCTCAGCCAGGCTGCCGGCATTTCGGCGGCGGCGGTCTCAGTGGCGACAGGATCAAAGGCGCGGATTTTTGCACCGGCACCGATCAGGTCTTTGATAATCTGTAATGAAGAGGCTTCGCGCATGTCATCAGTGCCGGGCTTGAAGGCCAGCCCCCAGAGGCAGAACGTTTTGCCTCTCAGATCGTGATCAAAATAACTGTTTATCCTTTTGCCCAGATGCTCTTTCTGGCGCTGGTTTCTCAGTTCCACCGCGTGCAGCACATCCGAAGGCACACCACAGCCGGCGGCCATGCTGACCAGCGCCTTAACATCTTTGGGGAAACAGGAGCCGCCGTAACCGCAGCCGGGGTAGATGAATTCATAGCCGATGCGTGAATCGGAACCCATGCCCAGTCGAACATCTTCGATGTCTACTTCCAGCTTCTCGCAGATTTCGGACATTTCATTCATGAAAGAAATTTTAGTGGCGAGCATGGCATTGGAGGCGTATTTGGTCATCTCCGCGCCGCGCACGCCCATGATCAGGATGCGTTCGTGGCTGGGCATAAAAGGCGCATATAGATTATGCATGATTTTTCGAGCTCTTTCGGAATTGACGCCAATCACCACCCGGTCGGGGTTCATGAAATCGTCGATGGCCGCGCCTTCCTTGAGAAATTCGGGGTTGCTGACCACATCAAATTCAATCTCCAGATTTCTGTCACTCAGCCCCTGCTGAATAATTTCAGTGACTTTATCGGCCGTGCCCACCGGTACGGTGGATTTATCGATAATAATATTATGCGGTGCGGTGATGGACTCTCCGAGCTGCTTCGCCACGGCCTGTACGTAACGCAGATCCGCCGCGCTGCCTTCACCCGGAGGAGTGCCCACGGCGATAAAATGAATGGTCGAAGCCTGTGCGGTTTCATGAATGTCAGTGGTGAAATGTAATCTTTTTTCACTGGTGTTTTTGCGCACCATCTCTTCCAGTCCCGGCTCATAGATGGGCAGAATGCCGATTTTCAGATTCTCGATTTTTTTATCATCGATATCCACGCAAATGACGTTGTGCCCCATTTCGGCAAAACAGGTGCCTGTAACAAGACCTACGTAGCCGGTGCCAATCACTGAAATATTCATAATGGTTTCTTACTGTTAATGTTGATGGTTTTCCCTGAGGTCTCTTACCGTGGCATTAATGGCCGAAGTGTAAATCATCATGGTGTTATTAAGTTCGAGTTTTTCTGCGATCAAATTTTTGTTGGACGTTAAAATCGGCAGAAACAGCAGACTAACGACAGGTTCTGCGCCATCAGTAAACGGCCCGGGTGAGTTTTTCAGAGAGGCAATCCTTGATTTTGAGTTGGATGAATATTATTTTCAATAGTAATTATAGGGGCGTAATTGTATCATATTTGCCCGATTAAGCATTTCATTATGGTATCAGAGTGGCGGCTTTTCGACGTTCACGAACTGCACCTGACAAACTTAAATGAACCCCAACATTGCTATTATAACGGTTCGACCAGCTTGCCCAGTCTGGAAAACACCTCTTCCGGCTCGATCAGGGCCATGCATTCAGCGTTCTGAATGCGCTGACCCCACGGCGCGTCACCGATGCTCAGATTGTAGTATTTCTCCAGCGCCTGCTCATAGTGATTCACTACCAGTTTCTGAAAACGATACGGCCCGGCGCGCTGCGGATTGGT
>JAQICG010000162.1 GCA_027858635.1 Gammaproteobacteria bacterium
TGGATTTTATGCGCCGTAATATCGATGCATGGTTGCCGTACATCGAGCAGGGCGCTGAAGCAATCATCATCACAGCCAGCGGCTGCGGCACGGTAGTTAAAGACTATGCAGAACTACTCAAAGACGATCCACAGTATGCAGACAGTGCAAAAAAAGTTAGCGCGCTGGCCAAAGACATCAGTGAAGTATTGCGCGACGAAAACCTTGCCTCACTAGCGATAAAGCCCGCAAACATCAAAGTAGCCTTTCATAGCCCCTGCACTCTGCAACACGGTCAGAAGCTCAATGGTGTGGTCGAGAACATTCTACACAATGCCGGCTTCACGCTTACCGGCGTGCAGGATGCACATCTTTGTTGTGGCTCGGCAGGCACCTATTCGATTTTGCAGCCCAAACTATCGCAGCAGTTACTGGACAACAAATTATCCTCCCTGTTAAACGAACAGCCGGACATCATCGCCACCGCCAATATCGGCTGCCAGATGCACATGGCGACCAAATCTCGGGTACCGGTAAAACACTGGCTCGAAGTCATCGATGAACACCTGGATTGATAAGTTAATAAAAAATATCGTGATCAATCACTGCCTGAGCAAAGCGGCAGTGTGAACAACCAATTCATTTTCCAGCATCTCTGCGGTTAATATTTTTACAGACAGGATACCATGCAACCTTCGGCAACCCGCCGACGATAAAACCGAGCTCGTACAGGTAGTTGAATAATCTTATTTCTGGCAGAATAGCGCTCCACATTCTTTAAGTAAAAAGGTCTAATACATGCGCTTCACTTCATTCAATCCACCGGTTCGTACTCTTATGGGTCCCGGTCCTTCTGACGTTCACCCGCGCGTGACCTCCGCCATGGCCCGCCCCACCATCGGCCATCTCGATCCCGCTTTCGTCGGCATGATGGATGAAGTCAAAGCCATGCTGCAATACGCTTTTCAGACCAAAAACGAGCTGACCATCCCGGTCTCCGCACCCGGCTCGGCCGGCATGGAAACCTGCTTCGTGAACCTGATCGAAGCCGGTGACAAAGTCATCGTCTGTCAGAACGGCGTGTTCGGCGGCCGCATGAAAGAGAACGTCGAGCGCGCCGGCGCCACTGCCGTTATGGTGGAAGATGACTGGGGCAAGCCGGTTGATCCCGACAAACTGGAAGATGCGCTCAAGGCCCATCCGGATGCCAAAATCGTCGCCTTCGTGCACGCTGAAACCTCCACCGGCGCCCAGTCCGATGCCAAAACCCTGTGCGCGCTGGCGCGTAAATATGACTGCCTGAGCATCGTCGATGCTGTCACCTCGCTGGGCGGCACCGAGCTGCGCGTTGATGACTGGGGCATTGATGCCATCTACTCCGGCACCCAGAAATGCCTCTCCTGCACACCGGGCATATCACCGGTCAGCTTCAGCGAGCGCGCGGTCGAGGTGATCAAGAATCGCAAACAGAAAGTACAGAGCTGGTTTCTGGATACCAATCTGGTCATGGGTTACTGGGGCGGCAGCAGCAAACGCGCCTACCACCACACCGCGCCGGTCAACTCCCTGTATGCCCTGCACGAATCGCTGGTGATGTTGCAGGATGAAAGCCTGGAAAATGCGTGGCAGCGTCATGCTGATAATCATCTGGCACTGCGCGCCGGTATCGAAGCCATGGGAATGTCGTTTATTGTTGACGAACCCTACCGCCTGCCACAACTGAATTCGGTCACGATTCCCGATGGCGTCGATGAAGCCGCTGTGCGCAGCACCCTGCTCAATCAATTCAATCTCGAAATCGGTGCCGGTCTGGGCTCACTGGCCGGCAAGGTCTGGCGCATCGGCCTGATGGGCCACAGCTCGTGCTCGGAGAACATCCTGCTCTGTCTGGGCGCGCTCGATGTGGTACTCAGCGACATGGGCGCCGACATCAATAGCGGCGCAGCGCTGCCCGCCGCTCAAAAATTAATGAAGTAAGACACTACTTGGTCATACCAATACATTCACATACAAAGGATTAAATACCATGATGAAATTTATTATCAGCACCATAGGCGCACTATTTCTGTTCCAGTCGAATGCGATTGCACAGGAGATGGTTGAACTGCCCGAAGACTGCACCAGCATCGAGCTGGACATGATCAAGTGTCCGCTCGAAGTTTCGATGGATGACGCGGCAGACTCAATGAGACTGCGCGCCAACTTGTTGAACTTTAAATTAGTCGCGCACATGCCATTATCAGAAGAGGTTAAATCCATGGGCGGGGAATCTCCGCGCATAGAAATCTTCCAGTTCTGTGATGCCCTCATCGCCTCAAAAATGGTCGCCCAAAGCCTGGCCTTTTCCGGTTATCTGCCCTGCCGCATCGCCATGGTTGAGGGTAAAGACGGTACTGACTGGCTGGTCACACTCACTATGGATGACACCATAGGCGCGGCCGATCTGCCCGAGGAACTAAAAGTGATGGGCATGAAGGTGCGCAACAACATTTATAGCATTGTGCAGGCCGGTGTGGTAGGTGATTTTTAAGCGCCTTGCTTAGGCAGGTTTAAAAAAGGCTCCCCAGAAGGAGCCTTTTTTATTTCTCAACATAAAGGTGCAACAATCCAGACTGGATTGCACTTGATACTTCCGCTCGATTAATCGTTAACCGCAGCCAACTGAACGCGCAATTAATGCTAAAAAACAAAACCCAGATCAAGCGACAAAATGTCATGTCTCCAGAAATTACAGTATCATTCGATACCTGATATCCATTGAGCTAACACACAGGTAAATAAATAGATGCAAGCGCCACGTCAAATCGTCACCCCGTTCCGCCCCATTCCCCTGGACGTGCCCGAAGGCATGAAGCCGAACGAATTTTTCAACAGTACCGAAAACCTCAACGACCTGATCCACAACAACGGCCTGCTCATCAACTTGGAAAACCTCGTGATGTATCGCAAGGCGCTGGGCCATAGCAACGAATTTGACGCCTCCATCATCTACAACACCTCGCAGACCATCCTCAACCCGCTGGGCAGACCGGTGCGCCGCACCCAGGTGCCGGCGGTGGTAAAGAACGTCTGGAACCGCATGAACCAGATCGTCATCGAATACATGCTGGAAAAATACCCCGACCCCGGCGAGCACCTGGTACTGGCCGGCGAAGCTAGCCTTGACGCCACCTGGTCACTAACCTCACCCGGCGTACCCAGCATCCGCATGCTGCACAACCACTTCATCGTCTTCCCGCAAAACACGCTGGAAAAAGCCGAAATCGCCGACGACAACAATCCCAACCTCACCGATGGCGGCCAGCACAGCCTGTTTCAGGCCTACCTGCGCGATGTCTACCGCAACTTCTTCGACCACGCGCTGGATCTTCAAATCCTCAAACCAGCCGACTCCAGCGCCTCCTGCCTGAAACTCACCGGCTACCCGCAAGGCCTGCCCAGCTGGGAAATTCAGGGTGGCGTCGAAGCCCTGAAAAAACCCCGGTTTTGGAAAGAATACGACCTGATCCTCAAAGGCTTCCTCGACTTCTACCGCACCTTCTTCACCCAGGTCTCAACCCGAAACGCCCCCATGCCTAAACAGGCCTACTTCCCCGAACACATCGAAGCTGACCTGCTGTTCAACAACGACTTCCTGAAAACCGCCAAAAAAGTCCGCGACCACTGCATCACCGACGCCAAATACGCCAACTCCATCCGCTGGCAACCCGCGTTCAAACAGCTCATCTACCGCAACGACGAGGGCAAACTCATCGTCACCATCAGCCAGAACTCGGTGGGTAACGCCATCACCGAACTGCTGGGCGTCGTCGTCAACCGCAAACCGGATGCCGAAGCTTATGAAAAATCGGAACCGGCGTTGATCGAGAAGTTGCTGGAAGTACGTGGCAGATTGATTGAAGCGGATTTGGGTGAGGGGATTGGGACGGATTATTGGGGTAAAGACTAAATTCGCCGGGAGTGACAAAATCGTCTGGAACGATTTTAAACAGCTGTTTTATAGCTGGCCCCGTATGGGCAAATATCATGGAAGGTATTTGTAATTTGAACGTGTGCTTTATACACGGCCCGAAGGGCAAAACACAGGACGTGTTTTGTAATAGATCAAAAACTTAGTGCTTCACCGCAGAGGTCGCACTAAAATGCCTGGAGCATTTTGAACGCACGCAGTGCGACCCGAAGGGCGAAGCG
>JAQICG010000415.1 GCA_027858635.1 Gammaproteobacteria bacterium
TTCTAACTGTATCTATAACCGAAAACGTAAAACATATCGACAATATTCATTTGTTTTTTTACATTATTTACTAATTACAGTAATAAATTACATGTTTCATTTGTATTTTTCATTAAAACTGAGGTTCTCATATTTATTTCGCATAGGAATATCTTACTGATTTTAATAGATATTCTTATATGTTCGCGCCTAAATTAAAGTCACAGTAACTAATTAATTCGCCGATGCACTATCTACGGTTATCAGTGACCAGCGTCGAGATACCTTACACTTAGCTAATATTAATCATCTTTACATGATAACTACAGCCAAAAACGCCCGTTTCTTTCAGGTTTTCACTTAGTGGCAAACTATTTGCATACAATAAAACATATGAACTTATTCATTCAAACATGCCGCGCTAAAGGCTACCTGTCAAAAGCGGGTATTGTTGCCTTATTAGTAACGCTTTTATCTATAAGCCAGCTTGCACTGGCAGCGCCCTCTGAACAGGGTGCCGTACGCTCGTCAAGACTCCAGCAATTACAAACAGATCTATTAACACATCCTGAACGTGGTACTGAGATGATCACGCTCATTCTAGAGGGCCACAGTCAGCAGCAAGATCTTGCCGGAGCAATTAACTCAGCTGGAGTTAAAATCGAACGTCAAATACGAAATTTACACCAGGTACGAATACCTGCCGCAAAATTAAAGGCCTTTCTGGACAAAATGCCTCAGGGAACTTCAGCCAGACTCCCCTACCCGCACACCACGAATACAGTCATCAGTCAGGGCGTCAACCTCACCGGCGCAGCTGACATGCAAAATCTTAGCTTCGATGGCACAGGTGTAAAAATCGGTATTATTGATCTGGGTTTCGCCTCCCTTTCCACGTCTCAGGCCGCCAATGAATTACCGCCGACAGGCGCCGGGCTGAACATTATCGATTATTCGGGAACAGGTACAGGCGGCATTAATCATGGCACTAATGTCGCTGAAATTGTGCATGACATGGCACCCGGAGCCGAGCTTTATCTGGCAAAAATATCAACAGACCTGGAACTCGAAATCGCCGTCAATGACATGATCGCCAGCGGTGTTCAGGTGATTAACCACTCCGTTGGCTGGTATGCCGCCGCCTTTTACGATGGCACTGGCCCTATCTGCGACATTACCAACACAGCGGCAGTGAATGGCCTTATATGGGCTAATTCCGCCGGCAACGCACGCCAGCAACACTACCTCGGTAATTTTACAGATACCGATGGCAGTCTTGCGCACGAATTCGCAACCGGCCAGAACTACAACACCATTAACGTTACCAGCGGCTATACCTATACCCTGGTGCTGAACTGGGATGCCTACCCGTCAACCACGGTTGACTATGACCTTTATCTTTATAATGGTGACCCGGCTGCGGGTGGCAACATCGTGGCTGCATCGACTAATGCACAATCAGGTAGAGGCGCATTAAAGTTCCCCACTCCTTACGAAGCCATCTCTTACACCGCCACCACAACAGGCACCTTCTACATCGTCGCCACCAAAAAAGACAGCGCTACAGCTAACCTGCCACTGAGTCTTTTTACACTGCTGGGCTCGTTGGGTACACAAACCAAAAGCTCGAGCCTGACACAACCAGCAGATTGCGCTTTAGTATTAACCGTTGGCGCTACAAACCTGTCCGACTTAGCCGAATATTTCTCATCAGAAGGCCCGACCGTCGACGGCAGAAACAAACCTGAAATATCGGGTCCCGATCGTAATGTCACATCATTGAGCGCATCGTTTGCAGGCACTTCATCTTCATCCCCGCATGTAGCTGGCGCCGTCGCACAATTAATACAGCAAAACCCGGGACTGAACAAAACTCAAATCCAGAACCTTCTAACCAGCACCAGTCATGATGTAAACACCGCAGGCTTTGATTACAGAACCGGTTACGGACGATTCAGTCTTGATGCTGACTCAGACAGCATCAACCATGATGACGACAACTGCCTGCTAAATTACAATCCATATCAGTTCGATAATGATCTCGATGCTTCAGGCGATATCTGTGATGATGACGATGACAACGACAGTCTCAGTGATGTCTTTGAAAACAGCATCGGCAGCAATCCCTTTCTCTGGGACACAGATGGTGATGGGCTGTC
>JAQICG010000066.1 GCA_027858635.1 Gammaproteobacteria bacterium
GTGCTTCCATGCACCACTGCTCCAGAAAAATTTGTCTACGGTGAAATGTTTTTAGTTTTTTTCGCGTCTTTGGCGTTCTTCGCGGACTATTCATTATTTTTAGTTTTGACTTTATCCGCTTCATCTTCGGATTAAATGTTTTAACTGCCAACTATCTCTTATTTCACTAGCCCTCAGGGTGATACCTTGAAAAAGTTCATGAGATTGCTCAGATGTTCGGCCTGATTTTTCAGTCGGGTTGAAAAGTTGGCGGCTTCTGTTGCAGCATCATTATTATTTTCAGTCAGGTCATTCATGTCACTTATGGCTCGGTTAACTTCAACCACATTATGGGATTGTTCACGGCTGGCCTGAGCGATTTTTTCCACCACATCAGAAACCTGCCTGACCGCGCCCACAATTTCGCCCAGAGCTTCGCCGGAAGCATCCACCTGCTGGCTGAAGGCATCGACTCTGATTGAACTTTCTTCAATCAGCTGTTTAATTTCTTTGGCGGAAGCCGCTGAACGTTGCGCCAGATTGCGCACCTCATTGGCTACTACTGCAAAACCCCTGCCGCCGTCGCCTGCACGGGCTGCTTCCACCGAAGCGTTCAGTGCCAGCAGGTTGGTTTGAAATGCGATACTGTCAATCACGGCGGTAATTTCTGATATTTTCTTGCTGCTGGCATCCACCTGGCCCATGCTGCCGATGGTATTAGTAATCGCCAGCGCACCTTCCCGCGCCACTTCGGTTGCATTATTTGCCAGCTCGCTGGCCTGCTCTGCATTTTCAGCATTGTCCTGCACTGAACGGGTAATTTGGATCATGCTACCGGCCGTTTCATGCATTGTTATCGTCTGTCTGGCGATTAATTCAGACAAATTCACGTTATCGGTTGAGATCTCGTTGGCGGTGTCTCTAATCTGATCGGAAGTGTTATTGACACCGCCTATAATGACTTGAAGATGCAGATGCAGATCACCCAGTGCGCCCATCAATTTGCCCATTTCATCCTTGCCATCTACCAGCGCCGGCTGTCCGATCAGTTCGCCTTTGGCCAATTTTTCAATGATAGCCTGGCTTTTACGCATATGGGCGGTGAGCATCCGCAATATTATGAACGCGGCGGTAATGATCGACAGCCCTATAAGCATAAATACAATGAGCTCGCCTTTCATAAGCCGGGATAGCGCGCCCGATACATCATCCAGTTTCGCTGACATAATGCTGTAGTGATATTCGGCGAGTGGCTTTATCGCAGCGCTAAGGATTTCCGCCTGCCGGTTAAAGGACGGCATGATTTTATTACCCGCTGCGGTTCCCTCTTCAACATAGGCACTTGCCATGTTTATGCCCAGACGATAATACTCATCTACCTGCTGCTGGAGGCGCACCACTGCTTGCAGTTTTTCTTTGTCGTTCTTTTTTCTGTACTGATCTTCAAAAATGGACAGACCCGAGAGCAGTGACTGATAACTCTTTTCGGCCTGAGCAGGAATATTGCCTGTATTATTACTGTCACGTGTTGCTGAAACTTGAGTCAGTTTCTGCTGAATACGAATGACATCCAGATCCATCTTCTGGGCAGCACGAGCAAGAATAATGCCGTCCACTTTAGCCAGAGAGGTGAGTGAATGCACTTCATTACTCAGATAATAGGTCCAGAGGGCAGTAAGAATGACCAATATCAGTGACACTGACGATGAGATGATGATTTTCGTCGCAATGCTGTAATCACGTACTTTCATTTACTGAACCTCTTAATTGTTTCCCTGTTTATTCATTTAAACTGACTGATGACGCGCCTGTAATCAGACATACTTACTACTCGCCTTAAAGATTAGCCGGATTTTAAATTTATGCCAGTCGGTGATATGTTTAATTCTTCTAGCCTGCGGTCAGGCCGTCATACTTCATTCGTTTCTGTCGCAGAGCACGCAGCCGAGTTCAACACCGAGCATTTTTTGCCGGCCCGCTTCGGTAACGACCCATGGGCGGCTCTGCCAGGGCGGATTGTGACGCACGTGCTGAGCGTGTCCGCAGGCCAGCTCGGCGACCCAGTCGCCATAGACATCCTGATTAAACCCTGTGATCGCCTGTTTCATGATTAGTGGTATTCCGTGATTGTTTATGATGATGGCCCGGAAGATGTTTCACTGGCAGGACCCAGCAGCGTGCCCAGCCACGCGCTCTCTTTCTTACTGTCCAGCGCCAGCTTTACCGCGACTGTTAAGGGCACCGATAACAGCATGCCGGCCGTTCCCAGCACCCAGCCCCAGAACACCAGCGAAAGAAACACCACCAGCGTGGAAAGCCCAAGGCCCTTGCCCATGTATCTGGGTTCGATGACATTGCCGACCACAACATTAATCACCATGTAACCGGCCATGACTAAAATGGCGCTGCCCGTGCCCAGCTGCACCAGCGCCAGCAACACCACCGGCACCGCTGCGATGATGGAGCCGATGTTAGGGACATAATTCAGCATGAAGGCCAGCACGCCCCATA
>JAQICG010000336.1 GCA_027858635.1 Gammaproteobacteria bacterium
ATTTACACCCGCACATGCTGACGTGCAGGCCGGACAGGTGCTATCATCGTGCTGAATTAATCAGCAACACCCGCCGAAACATCAACTCAACAACACCTTATGCCCTGAAATCTCATGTCACGACTTCTCATTATTATTGCCGTCATCGCCATCGCCTACGTGGTCTGGTTCAAGATCAAGAAGGCCAGGGGCGCAGAGAAGAAAAAGCTGATGGTCTGGTCGATCGCCGGCAGCGCCATTGCTATTCTTGGCTTTCTGGCCATCACCGGTCGGCTCAATTTCATCACCGCCGCCGTCACCGGTCTGATTGCGCTGCTGCCCAAAGCCATGCAGCTGGTGCGCTACCTGCCTATCCTCAATCAATTCCGCCAGCAGGCGAAAAATTCAACCGGACAGCAGACCGGACCGGGTCAACAAGGTCCCGGCCAGAACCGAAAGACCGCCAACAACAGTAATGTCATGAGCCCGAAGCAGGCGCGCGAGATTCTCGGCCTCAAAGGGGAAGCCGGCAAGGATGATATCATCAAGGCGCATAAACGCATGATGCAGAAGGTGCATCCCGATCGGGGCGGCTCGGATTATCTGGCCGCACAGATCAATCAGGCCAAGGAAACACTGCTCGGCTGAATGCCACTAACACCTCTGCGCCTCAGGGGTATTTGGCCTCTAAGGGATGGCATAATAAACTTCCACTTAGCCATTGCCGGTACGGTGCGCTAAAATATTCAGCCACCGCCCGTAACCCCATTGATTCAGGATACAGCCATGCCACTTAGTGATGACAAAAAAATCGAAACCCGCGATCGCAACAACCGCGATTCCGACTTTCGCGACGAATTTCTCACCAGCGCACGCAACATGTACATGAAAGCCCTCAAATTTGAGCCTGAACTGGCCGGTGAAATTGACCGCTTTGAGAAAATTCTCGGTGCCGAACCCGGTAGCTACGAGTTTGAAGAGGGTGAAGATGACGAGATCGGCATTTTCGAACGCCTGCTCGCCGCCTACGACAACCAGAGCCTGCTCGAAGAAAAAGCCTCCAGCACCATCAACTAGGAGGCCGCGTTAAAGTCGACATCTACATCGGCACGAAAAATGGTGACAAATACCTTTCCGTGCCAGCCGGTGCTGATATCAAGAAACTCGACCTTAGCCGGGCTATGGTTGGCATCAACCAGGAAAATGTTATAAAGCGGATAACCGCCAAAGGTTATGCCATCCACGGCGCCAACATGGATGCCGGTATCAACATGACGGGCGAGCCTTAGCCATCTCTTCAGCCTCTAAGCATGGAGTAAATCATGAGCCTTCACGAAAAGATAAATTACCTCGAATTCCCGTCCAGAGATTTAGCCAAAACCAGAGCTTTTTTCAGCACCGTTTTTGGCTGGATCTTTGTTGACTATGGCCCGGACTACACCGCCTTTTCCAATGAAGTTATCAAGGGCGGCTTCTTCAAATCTGACCTGGCCTGCACCACCGCCAACGGCAGCGCTCTGATCGTTTTCTACAGCACCACGCTGGAAAAAACCCTGGCCAAAATCGAGCAGGCTGGCGGCACCATTACCAAACCGATATTCGCCTTCCCCGGCGGCCGTCGTTTTCATTTTGCCGACCCCAACGGCAATGAGTATGCGGTTTGGTCGGATACCTGATCAATTTATCCGTGTCGGCGGAAAGTTCACGCCACTTCAGAACGGCAGGCCGAACAGCAAAATTGCCAGAGAGGTGGCTGCCATCACGCCATGGATGAATATAATTGTTTTCGGTAGAACACCTTTTCTTCTGATAATGAAATACAGTGCTACGCCAGCCATCACTGTTAACAAAAACAGACCCAAAGCGGGCCTGGTCGATGCCGGTGATTCACCTCCCAGCATTACCAGCAGCACAATGGCAATGCCTGCCACACCGACACGGGCATGTATCAGACCAGTATCAACTACTGTATTTCGATCTGTAAGGCGCACGAATGCTGTGAGTGCTCCGCCAATAATGGCACAAGTGAGTACAACCAGCGCCAGTATGCCCGGCCATGTTTCCGTTAATTGCATGCTTATTCTCCAAATTTAATCACTGATGCAAGCGTTTTTGTAATATCATAATTTTATATTCAACCCCATCATAATTTAAGACTACACCACATGAACCAACTCGACGCCTTCATTCAACAGATAAAATCACAGCCCGAAACCATCGAATTTCAGGATGTGATCAGGCTGATTGATGCTGC
>JAQICG010000411.1 GCA_027858635.1 Gammaproteobacteria bacterium
GTCAGCGGCCTGGGTGAAGAGCGTCACTATGCTTAAAAGAACCTCTGGGCTTAAAAGAACATCTGGGCATAGATTCAACCGAGTTTCTGGCTAAATATTCAGTACCTTTTGAAATTGACGCCCACGGCATACCCGGCATCAAACTGCGCACTGATGATTCAGGTGCCTGCCTGTTTATGACCGAAGATGGCTGCTCGGTCTATGAAAACCGCCCTACTGCCTGTCGTTATTACCCCTCGGGTCTGCTGTCCATGCGCGCACTGGGCAAACCGGACGATGAACAGCATTTTCTGTTGATTAAGGAAGAGCACTGCAAAGGTCACGAAGAAGATAATACTGTTACCATCGGCGACTACCGTAAGGAGCAGGGCGTTGAGATTTATGATGAGTTAAATCGCGATTATTACCGCATCATCCTGAAGAAAAAATCGACCGGCCCCACTATTGGCGCCCCTTCGGACTTGAGCTTGCAACTGTTCTTCATGGCTAGTTATGATGTCGATCGTTTCCGTCGTTTTGTGATGAGCGAAAACTTTATAAAAATCTATGACATCACTGACGAGCAGTATGAACAGCTGGGCAAAGATGATATTGAACTGATGAAGTTTGGTTTCACGCTGATGAGGCAGGTCTTCTTCGGTGAATTATCGATTAAAGAACGCGAAGGTGCCTGGGACAAGCGCGCCGCAGAACGTCGTGAGATTCTTGAATACCGCAAAAAAATCGAAATTTAAGAGCATTTGAGAAAACAGGAAGAAGCACGCAAAGCATCCATTGATTCCGGCACCGACAAAGCTGGAGTCTAAGCCTATGAGCCACGTCGTAAAAGTAGGTATTCTCTCCGATACACACGGACATGTTGACGAGCGCATTCTTGAGGTAATCACTGATTGTGACTTTGCTATTCATGCCGGCGACATCTGCGGTGCGCACATTCTGGAAAAACTAAAAACACGTATCGATATAATTGCCGTGGCCGGTAATAACGATCATGCGGCTCTGTGGCATGAAGATGAAGCCGAGATAGTCTCCGCCCTGCCCCATTCCACTCAGCTGCAACTACCCGGCGGCCTAATCATCATCGAACACGGCCATCGCCTCGGCCATCGTCCCGAACATGACCGGTTCCGTTGGGATCATGCTGAAGCCAAACTGGTAGTCTATGGCCATACCCATAAACGCATTATCGACCAGACGGCTGAACCCTGGGTCATTAACCCCGGCGCAGCCGGCAAGGTCAGAAATCATGGCGGCCCATCCTGCCTGATACTGCACGCTTCAGAAAGCGACTGGCAGATTGAAACGGTTTTATTTGCGGAGATTGCTGCGGCTTAGGGGCAGTTGGCAGTTAAACACCGAGCTTTCAACTGCCAGACTTTATTAGACCGGATGTTTCATAAATTTAGGCTTTTATATACACCCAGCCATTTTTGAGGCGTTGCGGTATTATGTCTGCAGCTGTTTTATCAACCACCGTCCCCGCCATCATAAAAATTTCAACACCTTCAATGTTATGGGCTTTAGCAATGGATTGCTTGCAGGCGAAAAATGATACATTACCGTCAGCAGCCATGTTTTGTAAACGCTCCATATAAGGTGACACATCCGGCCTTAAAATATTAATACCCGTTTTATTGGTAACAATATCCAGTTTTATGGGGGTATTAGCTTTGCGATAAGTCGCCAGTAAATGATCAGCTTCAGTTAGGGCCGCATTCACCACCTGCACATCGCCCGAATCGATATGCAACACAATCTTACGCTGCGTCTGATCAACCATGACGTGGTTAGCTATATATTGAAAGGTATTTTCAGCAGAGAGAACACCCTCCGCGCCAGGACTGTACTGGAAAGTGGACCAGCCTAATAACACCCCTAAAGCCAACGTCACCGAGGCCGCCATTGCTTTTGCATAAATTGAGCGCGAACTTTTCACCCCGACTTGCTCATAGCGTGAGGGTGGCACTTCACTGTAGGCGTAACCGACCAGCTCACGTACCGCTTTTAGCTGGCAAACACGTTCACTTAAAGCTTTGTCCTCCAGTAACAACTTATGAATTCCATTCATCTCATCGCTATCGAGCTGCTTGTCGATAAATAAATTTAACTTTTCTTCAGAAATTTCATTAACACTCATTACTTAATACTCCGCAACTTAACGCCAGCTAGCTCTTCTCTTCCGAAATCCAGCAACTGCTGCTTTAACTTTTTCCGCGCCCTGAATAACCGACTCATCACTGTACCAATAGGCACATCAATAATTTCAGCAATTTCTGTGTAACTAAGTCCGGCAAAATCCGCCAACGTGACCACTTCCCGTAACGGCATAGGCAACTTTTCTATTGCTGAGCGCACACGATCAACGATCTGTGACTGCTGATAACTTTCAGCATGCTCTGCCTGGGCGTCATCATGCATTTCAACAAATTCAACATTTCTATTCTTAACCCGTAAATAATCCTGCCAGCAATTAAACAGTATCCGATATAACCACGTATCAATGGTGCCGACATCACGCAACCCGGACGCATTTTTTATCGCTTTATAGATAGTCTCCTGAGCCAGGTCATCTGCCAGGGCGGAGCTATGGCACCATGAATAAGCAATGCGATACAGTTTATTACGCCTGGCTGCGAATTCCGATTTCAGCGAGAAAGCGGCCAGCATATTTGTAACTCTTTTCAAAATAAAACTCCCGCCTTAAGTAGAGACGATGCAATCGACCATTTATTCACATAAGTTAATTAATATATTGTTATATTTTAATTAACACATTGTTGCCGTAAGTTCAAAAACAGCACTCTTTAATCAAGCTTAGCATGGATACTTTCGCCAGCATTTTCAATGATAACGTGAATCTATTAAATAATTAAGCCAGTAAAACAAATTCCAGTGAATAAATTCATATTAGCTCCGTCTTTATATTAGATGCCGACGTTTCGGCATTCATTAAGCGTATTTAAATAATTACGAGTGGAGTCACAATGAGAAAATTTTACCAATCACTGATAGTGCTTGCAGCTATGGCATTCATATTTCCTGTGCATGCCGCAAACGATTTTGCTGAGAAGAAAGTCGTATTGCAAATTAGCGACAACAATCCTTTCAAACAAACGCTGGTACTCAATGTTGCCAACAACCTGATAAAACACTATGGCCAGAATAAAGTAGCCGTTGAAATTGTGGCTTTCGGCCCCGGCTTACGACTCTTATTTGAAAAGAATGCAAACAGTCAACGCATTGATGGCCTGATAGCCAACAATGTCACGTTCTCTGCCTGCGAATACAC
The DNA here is from genome assembly GCA_027858635.1 of Gammaproteobacteria bacterium. Taxonomy (GTDB): domain Bacteria; phylum Pseudomonadota; class Gammaproteobacteria; order SZUA-229; family SZUA-229; genus LH-M37. Next base: position 3,290 of record JAQICG010000411.1, read on the forward strand.
CATTGCGTCTATGACCAAAATATTAGGGCACACACCAACATTACACGCTGCTGCCAAACCGGTGCCGGCCGGTGTTGTGCGCATCATTGATTTAGTCGAAGAAGGCTACACACTGATAAAACCATAATCAATATTTTTACCTGGGTACTGCAACCAGCAGTACTGATAAACAGTACTTATAAAAAATTTCGGGAGAGATAAGCGTGATAAAAAAACCATCGGAAAAAATATTAATTGTTGCCGCGATAATAGGCACAATGGCAGCCTCAACCGCACAGGCCGCTAACTGGCTAATGC
>JAQICG010000327.1 GCA_027858635.1 Gammaproteobacteria bacterium
GTTTTTTGGCTGAAAATATTTATCATCCACAAAGTTATCCACAGAATATGTGGGTAACTCCGGTATTTCCCTTATTTTGAATGAGTTAGCCTGCATTACCTAGAAATTTTTTTAACATATCACTCTAAACAAGGTGCACTAAAATGGACTTATACACAATCCATATTTATGCGCATTTGCATTAAAACACAACTGTAATAAACACTGTAATAATAGAGTCAATATTTATAAGCTACTGTTTATTAACTGAATATTTGTCTGTTCAAAGTTTAACCAAATTGTCACAATGCCATGAAAAATGGCAGCTGGAGGCGCTTACTCAGCTTTTACACACAGAGTTATCCACAGGATTTGGGGGTAACTCAATTGTCAATAGCAAGTGCAGGCTATTTAATCTATTTGTCGTCGTATCACCGGCGCCAATTTCCAGTAGAATCGTGAGCCCTGTTTAACCTTTATTCACCCTCTCGGAGGCTGTCGGGTTTAGGGGGATTGAAGCGAGGGAGTGGGAGAGTGAGCACACTATTTCCGATTTTGAGGCGCATAGTTATTCTACGCAACGAAAAATTGGGGACATTTGGGCCACTCTCCCACTTCCGCAGCCAATTCATCCTAAATCCGACAGCCTCCTAGTTACGGTGCTGATTTTTTCATTATGCGCGCTCAGGCCAGCCTTTTAGATACTGCAAATACGCCGGGGATTCTCAAGGTTGCGGTGCCCATTCCTTTATTCGGCACTTTTGACTATTTAATCCCCGCGTCGATCAGCCCGGAGCACTTCGTCTCCGGCTGTCGGGTGCGGGTGCCGTTTGGCCGCCGTGAGCTGATTGGTGTGGTGCTGGCGCGGGCTGACAACAGCGATGTTGATCTCGCCAGGCTCAAGCCGGTCAGTGAGCTGATCGATAAGAAACCGGTGCTGGATGAACGTATGCTGGATTTGCTGCGCTGGGCCGCCACCTATTATCAACATCCCATCGGCGAGGTGATGGAAGCGGCGCTGCCCAGCCTGCTGCGCCAGGGCAAGGCGGCGGAGGCGGCGGTGATTAAGGCGTGGTCGGTGAGTGAGGGCACTTCCAGCGATGATCTGGAAACGCTGAACCGCGCCGCCAAACAGAAACACATTTTGCAGATTCTGCTGAATAACCCCGAGGGCCTCGATGAGCTCTATTTAAACGAGCATCATCCCAACTGGCGCACGGCCATGAAGGCGCTGCTCGAAAAGGGGCTGGCGCAGTGCACCGAACGCGCGGGTCTGCCTGCGGCGCACCCGGTCACGACGCAGCCGCCGGAGCTGAATGCGGAGCAGCAGCAGGCCATTAGCGCGATTGCCACGGCGCTCCACCAGCACCATATTCACCTGTTATACGGCGTCACCGGCAGCGGCAAGACCGAGGTCTATCTGGCATTGAGCGAGCAGGTGGTCGCTAGCGGCAGGCAGGTGCTGATGCTGGTGCCGGAGATCAGCCTGACGCCGCAGCTCACCGAGCGCTTTCAGCAGCGCATGGGCTGCCCGATTGCGGTGTTGCATTCCGGCCTGAACGATCAGCAGCGCCTCAGCGCCTGGGTGGCGGCCTCGACCGGCCATGCCCGGCTGGTGATCGGCACACGTTCGGCGATTTTCACGCCATTACCCGACCTGGGGCTGATACTTGTCGACGAAGAGCACGATGGCTCCTACAAGCAACAGGAGGGTTTTCGCTACAACGCCCGCGATCTGGCGCTGGTGCGCGGCCACAAGGAGAACCTGCCGGTGGTGCTCGGCTCGGCCACGCCTTCGCTGGAGAGCCTGCACAACGTCAACCGCGGGCGTTTCCAGATGCACACCCTGAAACAGCGGGCGCGCACGCAGTCGATCACCCGCATCAAGCTGCTCGACATGTGCAGCCAGCCGATGCAGGAGGGGCTGTCGGCGGCGCTGCTGACCCGGATCGAGCAGCATCTTGAGCAGGATAATCAGGTCATTCTGTTTCTCAACCGGCGCGGCTTTTCGCCCCTGCTGCTGTGCCATAGCTGCGGCTGGACCACGCGCTGCAAACGCTGCGACGCCAATATGACCTACCACAAACACAAGCATCAGCTGCACTGCCATCACTGCGGCGCGGAAACCCGTTCGCCCACGCATTGCGGCGATTGCGGCAGCGGCGAGCTGGTGGCGATTGGCAGCGGCACCGAGCGCATCGAAAGTTTTCTCAGCGAGCGTTTTCCCGAGGTGCACATCAATCGCATCGACCGCGACACTACCCGGCGCAAGGGCGCGCTGGAAGACAAGCTACAGCAGGCCCACGCAGGCGGCGCCAGTATTCTGGTGGGCACGCAGATGCTGGCCAAGGGCCATGATTTCCCCAATGTCACGCTGGTGGGTGTGATTGATACCGACCAGGCGCTGTACAGCACCGATTTTCGCGCCGCCGAACATCTGGCCCAGCTCATCATCCAGGTATCGGGGCGCGCCGGGCGCGCCGACAAACCCGGCGAGGTGCTGATTCAGACGCACCAGCCCGATCACCCGTTGCTACAGACGCTGCTGCATGAGGGTTACGAAAAGTTTTCCGAAACCGCTTTGCTGGAACGCCAGCAGGCCGGATTCCCGCCGCACAAGCATCTGGTGATTCTGCGCTGCGGTGCCATTAAAAAAGAGCTGGGGCTGCAATTCATGAACGAGGCGCGGGAACTGGCCGACAGCTATGGCATGGCGGAGGTCGAAATTTTCGGCCCCTGGCCCGCACCCATGGAGCGCCGCGCCGGGCGTTTTCGCACCCAGACCATGATTCAGGCGCTCGACCGCAAGGCCTTGCACCAGTTACTGCGCAACTGGCTGCCGCGCTTGCAGCAGCTGAAAAGCAGCAAACAGATTCGCTGGTCGATCGATGTCGACCCCTACGATACTTTTTAGAGCCGTGGCCCACACAACAGCTCATCTACGTGTAAAATTGCTCATCCACAAAGTACCCGACCGGCATAATTTTGAAACATAAGATAGAAGACCTGATCAGACACGCGCTCCACACCCTGATAAGTGACGGCACGCTCGAGCCTTCGACAGCGCCCGACATCCAGGTGGTCCACACCAAAGATTCCAGCCATGGCGATTTCGCCTGCAACGTCGCCCTGACTCTGGCAAAAGCCGCCGGCAAGCCCCCGCGTGAACTGGCGCAGGCGATCTGTGATGCCCTGCCGCAGGATGCCGAACTGGTGAAAACCGAGATTGCTGGGCCGGGTTTTATAAACTTCTTTGTCATCGCCG
>JAQICG010000128.1 GCA_027858635.1 Gammaproteobacteria bacterium
TCCCTGATACCGGCTCGATTTTGGCCGGTAGCCATTGTTTCTGGTTTCCATGGATTTTTTGATATTGCAGGAGAATAACGAACTTTATTTTCGTCATTAAATGATTTGCCATTACAGTATCGCTTTGCTGTCTCTTCCTGCCAGCCTGATAAATGGATACCGGCCACAAATACGCCAGGATGATGAGTAGCTATGACACATTTCCATCGACCCGGTTCAATTCTGGCCGGCGTCTACTGTACAAAAGTTTTTTAACCGATTATTTACCAAACGGATGCGTCAGAATGATGGTGTCATCACGTTCCGGGCCGGTGGAGATAATGTGCACCGGTACGCCGACGATTTCTTCCATGCGTTTTAGATAATTTCTGGCTTTTTCCGGCAAATCATCATAATCGCGAATGCCTTCAGTGGTTTCGCTCCAGCCCGGCATCTCTTCATAAACCGGCTCGCATTTTTCTATGGCGTCGGCACCCAGTGGCGGTAATTCGAGCAACTGACCGTCGTATTTATAGCCGGTACACAATTTCAGTGTTTCCAGGCCGTCGAGCACGTCCAGTTTGGTGATGCATAAACCGGTCAGGCTGTTGATTTGTGCAGCACGGCGCAGGGCCACGCCATCGAACCAGCCGCAACGACGGCTTCGACCGGTTGTGGCACCGAACTCGTGGCCTTTGGTGCCCAGGTGGTTACCAACATCGTCGAACAGTTCGGTCGGGAACGGACCGGCGCCCACGCGGGTGGTGTAGGCCTTGGTAATGCCCAGCATGTAATCCAGATCACCGGGGCCGATGCCGCTGCCGGTGCAGGCGCCGCCGGCGGTGGTGTTCGATGAAGTGACATAGGGATAGGTGCCCTGGTCGATGTCGAGCAGCGTGCCCTGCGCGCCTTCGAACCTGTTGTTGTGGCCCTGCTTGCGATAATCATCGAGCATGCCGGGGATGTCTGCGACCATGGAGAGCAGTCTGTCGCGGTAGTCCAGAACTTCATCCAGCACCTGCTGATAATCGACTTCATCCACCTTGAAGTAATTTTTCAGAGTGAAATTATGGTATTCCATAACGCCGGCCAGTTTTTCCTTGAAGGCTTCGATGTTACCGAGGTCGGCCAGACGAATGCCACGACGGGAAACTTTGTCTTCGTAACAGGGACCGATGCCGCGACCGGTGGTGCCGATGGCGGTTTTGCCGCGCGCAGTTTCACGCGCCTGATCGAGGGCGATGTGATAGGGCAGAATTAACGGACAGGCCGCAGAAATCTTCAGGCGCTGGCTTGCGGGTACGCCGCGCGCTTCCAGTTCGCCCAGTTCTGTGAACAGGGCCTCGGGTGAGAGCACAACACCGTTACCAATCATGCACATTACGTGTTCACGCAGGATGCCTGAAGGTATCAGATGTAATACTGTTTTCACACCATCGATAACCAGTGTGTGGCCGGCGTTATGTCCGCCCTGAAAACGAACCACTGCGGCTGCGCGATCTGTTAACAGATCAACAACCTTCCCCTTACCCTCATCGCCCCACTGACTGCCGAGCACGACAACATTTCTTGCCATGGTTAAAAACCCTTTTAAATAATTAATATTGAATATTTTTATTATTGACCGATAAGGTTATCGGTCGATTAAATATCTACTACCTGCCACTCATCTTCTACCAGCTGCAATTGCTGATTACATTGCATGGCTTTGGCGTCACCATTTTGTCCTGCTAACTGCTCAATCACGCAAATTCCCTGCGCACGAACCTCATTAATTTTTTTCTTCAAAGCCGGATCGATCACCGCCGGCGCATAGACACGACTGGTTTTTACAAACTGTCGAGTGGTCAGATTATCCAGCAATTTTAAATCGGTACTGAACCCGGTGGCGGCGCGGGCGCGACCGAAAATCCGGCCGATGTCGTCATAACGACCACCGCGAGCAATCGCCACCCCTGAGCCGGGCACGAAAGCGGCGAAGACAACACCGGTCTGATAGTGATAACCATGCAGCTCTGCCAGATCGCAATTAAATCCGACATCAGTAAAACGCGCCATGATCAGTGTCGCGGTTTTTTCAAGATAATCAATCGCGGCATGGACACAAGCATCCGCTTTGGCGAGCTGCGTACGGGCACTGTGCAGTACGTCGATATCACCGTTTAATTCCGCCAGACTGGCTAGCATTTCACGCATATCATTATCGATATCGAGTTCGGCCAGCATCTGTTGAATTTCAGGCACAGCCTTACGTTGCAGCATCTCAAACAGTCGGCCTTCATCTTCCGCATTCAGATTGGCCTGTCTGGCCAGCCCTTTGAAGATGTCGACATTGCCGAGATCAACCACTACGTTGTCGACACCGGCGACTGAAAAAGTACTCAGCATCAGCCCCAGAATTTCGACATCAGATTCCACACCGGCATGGCCGTAAAGTTCAGCGCCCACTTGTAACGGGCTGAGGCTGCCGCCAAAGCAATCCGGACGGGCATGCAAAACGGTGCCGATATAACACAACCGTGTCGGCACATCGCGATTTAGCTGGTGCGCGTCAATGCGCGCCACCTGTGGCGTCATGTCGGCACGCACTCCCAGGGTTCGACCGCTGACCTGATCGATTAACTTGAAGGTTTGCAGGTCGAGGTCGTGTCCGGTGCCGGTTAACAGGGATTCGATATGATCAATGAACGGTGGCATCACCAGCTCATAACCCCATGTAGCATAGAGGTCGAGCAGGTCACGACGTAGAATTTCAAGGCGCACTGCATGTTCCGGCAGCGCCTCTTCAATCCCTTGGGGGAGTACCCAGTGTTCTTTGCTCGTCATCACCAATACCGTTATTATTTTTGTTGTCGCACTATCGACTGAGATAAAGCACCAGCACACCAATGAGCATGCTGGAGAAGCCGATTATCCTGAGCGTTTTATTCAGGAATCGACTTGCCTGAAGCATTGCCTGGCGCCCGCCGTCCGGGCTTAGAAAGGGCATCATGCCCTCTATTACCAGCACCAGAGCAATAGCCCTGACAAGATCGTCCCACATATTTAAAACGCCTTAACTATTTCGAGCTGGGATCTTTGAAGTACTTGAAGTACTCGGAATCCGGCTCAAGCAGAATAACGTCATCGCTAGCGGAGAAGTTTCCGGTATATGCATTCAGGCTTCGGTAGAAGTTGTAAAATACACGATCTATACCGAAAGCCTCGGCATAAGTTGCTGTCGCTTCAGCATCACCATCACCACGGACAATTTCTGAATCGCGGTAGGCTTCGGCCAGAATGACGGTACTTTGACGATCGGCATCTGCACGAATACGTTCCGATGCTTCTTCACCTTTTGAACGCCAATCGCGTGCTACCAGTTCACGACCAGTACGCATACGATTGTAAACAGAGCTACTTACTTCCGAAGGCAGTTCGATTTTCTTGATGCGTACATCAACCACTTTGATACCTAATGTGTCGGCTTTTTCTGAAGCTCTGTCCGTCATCAGGCGCATTATGTCGGTACGTTCACCTGCTACCACTTCCTGAATAGTGCGTTTACCAAATTCGGCACGCAGACCGTTGTTAATCACTTCGTACAACAACGCACCAGCCGTGCTTTCATTACCACTGGTGGTCTGATAATAGGTCGCTACATCTTCGATGCGCCATTTAACATAGGAATCAACAATCAGGTATTTCTGCTCGACGGTGGCAAAGCTGCCGGGACGAGTATCGATGGTTAAAATTCGCTTATCGAATTTCTTAACTTCATTAAACGGGTAAGGCAGCTTCCAGTGTAAGCCGGGTTCATAATCGGCATCGACGATTTCACCAAACTTAAACAGAATCGCATTTTGCCTTTCATCAACAAAAAACACACTCAGATAAACAACCAGCAATACGAGCGGCAGAAAAATTTTCAATACATTAGCCATTTATCTAACCTCTCTTGAACGTGTGTTGTTATTGCTTTGTTGGCGAGTCAAATCTTTTAAGATATCTCCTCGCTCCGACTCCGTAGAGGCGCTGCCCGAACTTCCATCGCGTGACATCAACTTATCGAGAGGCAGATATAAAAGATTATTGCTACCTTTAACATCAACCATAACTTTGGAGCTTTTGTTCAACACCGACTCCATCATGTCCAGATACAAACGATCACGAGTGACTCCCGGCGATTTATTATATTCTAAGAGCAGTTTAGTAAAACGTTTGGTCTCACCTTCCGCTCTGGCGACCACTTGCTGCTGGTAAGCATCAGCTTCTTCCAGAATACGTGCGGCGGCACCACGTGCATCCGGCAGAACCTGGTTGCGATAGGATTCGGCACCATTGATAGAGCGCTGATGATCCTCACGCGCCTGAATAACGTCCTGGAATGCTTCATGTACCGGTTGTGGTGGATTTACATCCTGAACATTAACTTCAACGATGGACAGACCTGTGCCATATTGATTAACAATTTCCTGTACGGTATTTTGTATTCTCATGGAAATTTCACTACGACCTTCGGTAATAATGAAATCCATTTTACTTTGACCGACAATCTGTCTGACCGAAGCTTCAATCGCCTGATTGAGTGTCAATTCCGGATTACTGACATTAAATAAATAGTGCTCAGCGTTGTCAATTCGGTACTGCAGGCTGCCCTGTAGCTCAATGATGTTTTCATCCTGAGTCAGCACGGTGGCTTTATAAGGAACCTGACGGCGTTCCTGCACATTTACCTTTTCTACTGATTCGAGAGGGACTGGCAAGTGCCAGTGCAGACCACTGCCGACGGTATCAACATAAGCACCAAAACGTAAAATGACGCCACGCTCAGCTTCCTGAACTTTGTAAAAACCGGTCGCCATCCACAACAAAGCAAGAATAATGACGATTACACCCAAGCCGATTCCAGCACCGGGAATGGATGATTTTGAACCACTTCCGCCGCCACCAAAAAGAGCACTAAATTTTTTCTGCAACTTCGACAAAATCTCATCGAGATCCGGTGGTCCCTGATCGTTGCCGCGATTACCGCCGCCCCAGGGATCTTTTTTGTCGTTGCCGCCAGGTTCATTCCAGGCCATGTAATACTCCTACTTTTATATTATGGAAAGCAGCTGTCTTGTTTCGAAAACAGCTGCCAAAACAGATAGCATTTTAGGGATGTTAGTGCGTCCCCGCAAGCTACGATGAGATTTAGAGCGTAAATTCCGACTCATGCGGCCGGCTCGGAGAGTAGCATATCATCAGTGAGGCCTTCCCGCTGAAGCAATTGCTGATAATCACGCCTTGAGATTCTTACATTCAGATGAGAGCAGCCGGCTTCGTCGATACTTTCGGATTTCACCGCACTCAGTTCAAACAGTCTGGCGCGAATTTTCGCCTGTGCCGGTTGCAGCATGATTTCACCTGAGAGCACGTCCTCGCGGAAATAATCGGTGAGCACTTTTTCAAGCAAATCAATGCCTTCGCCGGTTGCAGCAGAGAGCCAGACCCGTTTCACCGAGCCATCGCTGTGATAATCAATGCGCGCTTCGGTGCCGGTTTGATCGACTTTATTCATCACCTGAATTAAATAGACATTATCGGCACCAATCTGATTTAGTACGGTTTCGACTTCGTTGACATTGCCTTCCCTGTTTTCATCGGCGGAATCGATAACATGCAGCAATAGCTGCGCCTCGGTGGTCTCCTGCAACGTGGAACGAAAGGCATCGACCAGATCGTGCGGCAGATGGCGGATAAACCCAACAGTATCGGCCAGAATTAGCTTGATGTCGCCGGAAAGCTCCACTCTGCGCAGCGTCGGGTCGAGCGTTGCGAACAGCTGGTCCTGGACATAGACGTTATCATCGGCGAGGCGATTAAATAGTGTCGATTTACCGGCGTTGGTGTAACCCACCAACGAGACGGACGGAATTTCGGCTTTACGGCGTGACTGGCGGCTTTGGGCGCGCTGTTTGCGCACCTTGTCCAGCCGCTTATTGATCTGTTTAACGCGCAGATTTAACAGCCGACGGTCAGTTTCCAGCTGGGTTTCACCCGGCCCCCTGAGACCGATACCGCCTTTCTGGCGCTCAAGGTGAGTCCAGCCGCGAACCAGGCGCGTCATCATGTGCCTGAGCTGTGCCAGTTCGACCTGCAACTTGCCCTCGAAAGAACGCGCGCGCTGAGCGAAGATATCAAGAATCAGACCGGTTCGATCCAGTACGCGACATTCAAACAGCTTTTCCAGATTTCGTTCCTGGGAGGGGGTCAGCGCGTGATTAAACAGCACCACTTCGGCCTCGTGCTGCTTGACCAGGTCGGCGAGTTCACGGGCTTTACCTAGCCCCACAAAGTAACGGGTTTCCGGCTTACTGCGACTGGAGGTGACAACGTCTATAATGGTCGCCCCTGCCGAGGTCACCAGCTCCTTGAATTCGTCGAGATCTTCCCGACCCGCCTCTTCCCAGATATCCATATGCACCAGAATGGCGCGCTCGCCTATCTCTGCTCGATCAAACATAGGCGGGGCGACTGGCTAGTGAAGGACGGGGTAATGGACGGGTAATTAATAATGGCTTCATATATTTAATAAAAAAACAGACTGGATAATCGACAACGGCCGCCTGAGGCGACCGCTGCAGCACTCTAATGGCTTTGATTGTATTCAAATACGGTTATGCTCGTTATCATTGTCGGATTCTTCACTCCATTTTACCTGGCGTGAGGGTACGACGGTTGATATGGCGTGTTTATAGACCATCTGCGTCACCGTATTCTTCAACAGTATGGCGAATTGGTCAAATGATTCTATTTGCCCCTGTAACTTAATACCGCTAACTAAATAGACGGCTACCGGAATACGATCTTTACGCAAGGCATTCAGGTAAGGGTCTTGTAAATGGTGCCCTTTTGACATTGTGTTAACTCCTAATTATTATTTTTACAATTGGCTGCATCTTTAACTTTGTATGTAATATATGGCCAAAATCCGGTTCCACAAGCCCTACTGATAAATATCTCGTGCAATCATAGTATGTAATCATAGTAAAAATTTGAGACTTTTCAGTACTTTCCCGACATTGAGTGCCTCGGGGTCGATAAAGTTGCAGTCGCTTTCGCTTCTCAGCCAGGTCATCTGCCTTTTCGCCAGCTGCGCCGTGGCGGTGATGGCTTTTTCGCGCATGGTGGCGTAGTCGTAGTGCCCGGCCAGATAGAGCCAGACCTGACGATAACCCACCGCCCGCATTGAAGGCGTATCCAGTGATAAATCGCCCCGTTCGTAGAGCGACCTGACTTCTTCAATCAGCCCTTCGACCAGCATGGCGTCAAAACGCTGTTCGATGCGTTTGCGCAATTCCACCCGGTCTGGTGGCATCAGTGCGATTTTGACAACGCGATAGGGAAATAGTTGCTGACTCTGTTCCTGCCAATGCGCAGTGAGCGATTTGCCTGATATTTCATACACTTCCAGCGCCCGCAGGATTCTCTGCGGGTCATTCGGGTGCAGCCTTTGTGCCGCGACGGGGTCCACCCCGGCGAGGCGATGATGCATGGTCTCCATGCCGTTTTGCTCCGCCGCCTCGAGCAATCGCCGGCGAACTTCGGGGTCGGAATCGGGCAGATCGGCCATGCCTTTCTGGAGTGTATTGAAATACAGCATGGTGCCGCCTGCCAGACAGGGTGTTTTGCCGGCGGCGCTGCTGCCGGCCATTTCGCTAAGGGCGTCTTCGCAAAATCGACCTGCTGAATAGGCCTCAGCGGGATCGAGGATATCCACCAGTTTATGCGGCGCTCTCAGCAGTGTGGCAAGGTCGGGTTTGGCGCTGCCGATATCCATGTCGCGGTAGACCATGGCGGAATCGACGCTGATGATGTCCATATCGAGCTGCTCGGCGCAGGCGATCGCCAGATCGGTTTTGCCGGTGGCGGTGGGGCCCATGATGAACACGGCAAAGGGGGCGTCGTCGCGATCTCCGGCTTGTATGCTTAATTTATCCATAGTGGTTTATATATTGCGGCTTATCTAATGCGGTTAATTCATTGAAGCCTCAGTTTGAAAAAGCCTGACCTTTAATGGCACCATCGGCCTCATTGTCCTCTCATAAATAACTTGTCCAGCTCGGCCATGCTCACCTGTATCCAGGTGGGACGACCGTGGTTGCACTGGCCGCTGCGCTCGGTCATCTCCATATCACGCAGCAGTGAATTCATTTCCGGCAGCGTCAGCTAGCGGTTGGCGCGAATCGTACCATGGCAGGCCATGGTACTCAGCACCGCGTTCATGGCTTCATCTATGCGGGTGCTGCTGCCGTGGCGCACTAGATCTGAGAGCACATCGCGCACCAATAGTTCAGCGTCGGCGTTGGCTAAAATCACCGGAATCTGCCGAATCCGCAGCGCCTCCGGCGCGGTTCTGTCCAGCTCAAAACCGAGGTCGCTGAAAATATGGCTGTACTCCTCGGCACAGCCGGCCTCTTTTTCGCTCACCGCCAGCGCCACCGGCACCAGCAACGGCTGGGCGGCGATGCCCACACCTGTGCGGGCCTGCGTCAAACGCTCGTAGGTAATGCGCTCATGCGCGGCGTGCATGTCCACCAGCACCATGCCCTGCTCGTTTTCAGCCAGAACATACACCCCCTGCAACTGCGCTCTGGCATACCCAAGGGGTGGGAATTCACCCGGCGGCTGGTCATACTCGCCGTGGGCGGTGTCGCTCTCGGCGTACAGTGATTGATAAGCGCGGGACTGCTCGGCCACCGCCAGCGACAGCGCACCCTGAGAGCGGATAACGCCCGGCGGGTATGCGCCGTGGCGGTGTGAGCCGTATGTTGATGAACCCGGCGCTGATGAACCCTGTGCCCATGCATTTTGTTCTGATAAACCCGCTGCCTGATTAAAACCGGGAACGGCGGAATGACCGGTAGACGCTTCCAGTTCACTGAAATGGCTAATATTATGCGTGCCATCATTGCAAGGGCGCGTTTCCGCCAGCGATTTGTGGATGGCGCGAAACAGAAAATCATGCACCGCGCGACTCTGCCGGAAGCGCACCTCATGCTTACCAGGATGCGCGTTAACATCCACGGCGGAAGCATCCATTTCCAGAAACAGGATGTAGGCGGGATGCCGGCCGTGAAACAGCACATCCTGATAGGCCTGGCGGATGGCGTGAGTCACCACCTTGTCGCGCACGACGCGGCCGTTGACGTAAAAATACTGCATGTCCGCCTGACTGCGCGAAAAGGTCGGCAGCCCGACCCAACCCCATAAACGCAGATCGTCAATGGCAAAATCCATATGCAGGGCCTGCTCGATAAAGGCCGGGCCAAAGACCTCGGCGATGCGCTTCTCCTGCTGCAAACGGTCGGTCGCGGCGCGTAACTGCCTGACCGGCTTCTGATTATGGCGCAGAGTGATGTCCACATCGAAACGGCTGAGGGCGATTTTCTTGATCACATCATCGAGATAGCCGAACTCGGTTCTCTCGGTGCGCAGAAACTTGCGCCGCGCCGGCACGTTAAAAAACAGATCCCGAACCTCGATGACCGTGCCCTCATTCAGCGCCACCGGGCTAATATCAAAATCCTCACTGTTAACAACCTGAATCTGCCAGGCCTCGTCGGACTGCTGCCATTTTGATTTCACCCGCAGGTGGCTCACCGAAGCGATGCTGGGCAAGGCCTCACCGCGAAAACCCAGGCTGCTGACATGTTCCAGCTCTTCTATGTTGCGAATTTTACTGGTGGCGTGGGGTGACAGCGAGAGGACAAGATCGTCCTTATGAATGCCATGGCCGTTGTCGCGAATGCGGATGAACTTCACCCCGCCCTGCTCAACATCGATTTCAATTTTGCTGGCCTGCGCATCCAGACTGTTTTCCAGCAGCTCCTTCACCACCGAAGCCGGGCGTTCAACCACCTCACCCGCGGCAATCTGGTTGACTAACTGGGTCGGCATGGCCTGAATTCTGCGAGTCATTATGTAGCTACTTTATATAAGGTGTGAAAGCAGACTATGTTAAAGCCCCGATTGCTGCATTACCAGCCATACCGCCATCAACATAAACCATTCCACTCTGACTTAGATCGACAACAATCTGGCAGCCGTTAAATTCTAAAAAATCAATCAGTACATTGCTGACATCTGTTTGAACTACAACGTTGAGCGAAAGCGTTGCTGGGGCATAGGTGCTGTTGGCTGGAATCGGATCGGTGACCACAAAATTGTTGATATTAGTTACGCCGCTAATCACCACGTTAATTTGATAACGCAGGACCGAAC
>JAQICG010000217.1 GCA_027858635.1 Gammaproteobacteria bacterium
CGGATTTATCTTAAAGTCCCCTTCAATGGAAACCGCCGCAACCGGGTAGCGCGAGTGATTGGAGCGCTCATCAAAAAAACCGCTGTATCTGTATCCGTAGTCCACTGGATTCAGTTTAATAACCGGTGCCAGTGCCATCCGGCCTTCCCGCAATGGTGCTTCGGTGCCCGCCTCAAAATCTGAATTTTGTGACAACCAGTAACGGCTAAATACGGTCGCCGAGGCTGCCATTTCCGAGCTGGCGGTAGCGGTTGTTTGTCCGGTTTCAGACGACTGTGACTTATCAGCCAGCCCGGCATTTATTTCCAAACGCTCAATACGCTGTTTCAGCTGTTCGATGGTTTCCCATAAACGCTGATCATCCTGAGCCATAACGGATGTTGAAAACAGCAGCAGAAGTACAATACGCAGCATTATCGCTCCTCGATTTTGTAACGTTTCACTTTGCGCCACAGGGTCGATTTATCGATGCCGAGTATCTCTGCTGCCAGGGTCCGGTCACTGCCCTGTTCGCGCAGTGTTTTACGAATAAAGTAAGCCTCAATCTCTTCCAGACTTTGCGGCGCCACAAAATCCAGCGCACGCAATTGCGAGCCGTCATCTTCAGCCAGTTCAGCCGGCAACGCCTCTTCATTGACTCGATTACCCGTTGCCATGATGGTCATGCTCAACACCACATTTTCCAGCTCACGTACATTCCCCGGCCAGTCGTGTCGCATCAACACACCCAGCACTTTGGTGGACCTGCCATTCAGTGATTTACTCAGGCGGGTGGAGTGACGACTGAGAAAAAAGTTAGCTAACAAGGGGATATCCTGACGACGCTCGCGCAGAGCAGGTAATGCAATATCGATAACCTTCAGGCGGTAGAAAAGATCCTTACGAAACTCTTCGCTTTTTATCATTTCCGGCAGATTTCGATTACTCGCGGTAATCACCCGCAAGTCGACCTGCTGTGCTTCGGTATCACCGACGCGGTAATAACTACCGTCCTGCAAAACCCGCAAGAGTTTGGCCTGCAATGAAAGCGAAGCGTTGTTGATTTCATCCAGAAACAGGGTGCCGCCATTGGCCTGTTCAAGCAGGCCCGCCTTGTTTCGGTCCGCACCGGTAAAAGCGCCCTTCATGTAACCGAACAGTTCACTCTCGATAATGTTTTCCGGAATAGCTGCACAGTTGACGGCAATAAAAGATTTATCACGGCGATCGCTGAGAGAATAAATGCGCCTGGCGACCAGCTCTTTGCCACAGCCACTCTCGCCGGAAATAAGCACCTTGCAATCATAAGCCGCTGCGGCCTCTATCAGTTTTTCCACTTTCGCCATGGCCAGAGACTGACCATACAGCAGTCGATATTTTTCGTATGATTCAACATTGTCGCGCGAACGCAGCTGCTCGTTTTCGGTGCTGAGCTGATAGTAGGCCAGCGCGCGCCCCACGGTATGCAACAGCTCATCGTTATCAAAAGGCTTGCGGATATAGTCGAACGCACCGGCTTTTAAAGCCTTGACCGCCGACTCCACGGTGCCATGTCCGGTCACCATCACGACCTGAGTGCGCGGATTGGCATGACGCGCAAAATTGAGGATATCGATACCATCAACGAAAGGCATTTTCAGATCAGTCACCACTACCGCAACCTCTGCACCGGATTCGATCAAATCCAGCGCATGCTGGGGACTGTCCGCCGCAATCACTTCGGCATCAAGTTTGCCGATAACAGTAGCGACAAGCTCACGCATCCGGTCATCATCTTCGGCAATAATGATCCGTGGTAACTCATCGCGGCTCGTATCAATTCCGGCTTTCACTGAGTTACTCATTAATTTTTTACTCCACGTAATTTAACAACGAATCGGGCACCCTCTTTATAGGCATTGTCCAGGTCAAGCGATGCCCCGCGGCGGCGTAGCATGGCCTGACTGATGGACAATCCCAAACCGGTGCCTTCCCCGGTCTCTTTGGAGGTAAAAAAGGGCTCGAAAATACGTCGGCGATCCTCTGCGGGAATCCCCGGACCATTATCTTCAACCACAAGCTCTACACCGCGTGCGCCAACACTGCGGGTGGTGATGTGAATCACACCATCCTGCCGCTCCTCAAGTGCATGCATAGCATTGAGCAACAGATTAGACAGCGCGATATCGAGCTCGCCGCAGGGCATCTCAACACTGGGCAAACTCTCATCAAGGTTAAGATGAATTTTTGTCGCCTGACGTTTAAGCATGCAGGAAAGAAAAGTGTCAACCAGATCCCGAATCAAAGTATTAATATCGCACTCTTCATCGGTGCAACTATCGCGGCGGGCATAGCTGAGCAGGTCGCTGACAATCCGTGAGCAACGCCGGGCCTCATCGGCGATAAAATGCGAATAACGTGATTTTTTCTCGTCATCAACATCATCGCTGTTAAACAGCTGCGAGTAGCCCAGAATATTTCCCAGCGGGGTGTTCAGCTCATGCGCAATACCCGCTGCCAGCTGCCCCATCGCCACCAGTTTTTCCCTGTTATAGACGGAGTCGAGCAGTTGCTGGTAATCAGTGATGTCCTGAAGCGTTATCACCGCATCCACGTCCGCTTCGTGCTTGGAATAAAAAGCGATATTGATTGAGATATAACGCTCCGAATCGACCACCTCGGTATGAATAACATAATTATCCACCGCCCGTTTGTAGAGAAAAGCGTCACGCAGAGCATCACTGTCGTGCGGCTCCAGATTAAGCACATCGAACAGCATTTTTCCTAACAGCCAGTCAGATTCCCGCTGGAACAGTTCGACCGCCTGGGGGTTTGTATTAACCACAATCAGATCATCATCCACCGCCAGCAATGCACCCGGCATACTGCCGAGCAAAGCGTCCATCTTATTGCGTTCGGTCACCACCCGGTTCTGGCATTCCTCCACCATAGTGAACATGGCGCTGAGGTTTTTCATCATGGTGTTGTAGTCGCGCACCAATTTTTTCGAGAGCGAATCTCCATAATTGATTTCGACCAGATGGGTGAGCGCACCTTCATGCGCATCAAGCACGGCTTCGT
>JAQICG010000340.1 GCA_027858635.1 Gammaproteobacteria bacterium
CAATAGAAGATCCCATGCATAAGTAGATTGAGAGAGATAGCTTGGTCACATGCAACAGATCACCCTATGACATCCAGATAGACAATAAGGAGATATTATGCAATACAAGATGAAAACACTGGCCAGTGCAAAGTACCTCATCCTGCTGGCAAGCACGTTAATGCTACTAGCCTGTGGCCCTGAACTCACTGATCAACAAATGCTGGAAACAGCCAAAACCTATCTCGATCAGAATAAATTACGCGAAGCTGCACTGGAACTAAAAAACGTCCTACAGGAAAATCCCGATACCGCCGAGGCGCGTTACCTGCTGGGCATGATAAACCTCGATGCCGGTGACGTCCCTGCTGCCGAGAAAGAGTTTCGGCGCGCCGCTGATGCAGGCTGGCCAGAGAGTCTTTCGCGTATTGGTCAGGCCAGAGCGATGATTAACAGCATGTCGTTTCAAGCGATAATTGATGAAATTGACATTAAGGATGATTTTCCCGCTCACGACCGTGCAGACCTTCTTGCTCTGCGAGCACTTTCACACGCCAATCTGGGCAACATCGATCAGGCAATGGCAACACTGGCTGATGCTATTGAGATAGATGCTGATGCTTTCCATGTATTGAAAACAGCAATTCAGATACATCTGGCTCACAAGGATATGGAGCAGGCTTCCAACAGCTTGAAAAAGGCCCAGTCCCAGTATTCGGACAATCCGGAGATGCTGTTGCTCAGCGCCGCAATGTCTATCAGAAATAAAGACTCTTCGGCAGCATCCGAAGCGTACAAAAAAATCATCGCCCGCGATCCTGAGAAACTGGTCACTGTTTATGGCAGGCAGGCACGTCTGGGATTAGCTCGCCTGGAGATATTGAATGCTGAGCTTGATAAGGCTCAGTTGACATTATCACCACTTATTAAAAGCAACGTGTCTGATCCTGAAGTCAATTTCGTCAGCGGCTTACTTGCCTTTGAGCAAGGTCAGTTGGAACCCGCCGCTGAGCGCCTTCTGGCCGTCCTTAAAGTGGCACCTGATCATGCACTCACCCAGCTGCTATTCGGCACGGTGAATTACGCTCAGCAAAACTACGAACAGGCCGCCTATTACATTTCTAAGTATATCAGTGTCATACCGGAAAACATTAATGCCCGTAAACTGCTGGGTCGCGCTTATCTAAAACTGGGTCAACACGATGAAGCACAGGCCGCATTGCAGGCAGGCATGGAAAGCAATGCGGCTAATGACGCCGAGCTAATGGCGCTGGTCGGGTTTTCCCAGCTGCAAGCAGGAGATACAGCTTCAGGGATTGCCTGTTTAGAGAGAGCCGTTAAAGCTGCACCTGAAAGCTTAATGTTAAAAAGCGAATTAGCCAGAGCGTATATCAGCGCCGGGGAAACCGAAAGCGCGATCAGGGAACTGAACAGCATCCTTGCCGACAGCGGTGACACAAAACAGGCCGAAGCCTTATTAATATCCGCACATATAAGATCCAGGCACTATGACAAAGCCATTGATGCTGTACTCAGCATGCTACAGAAATTTCCGGATGATGCCGCGGTACTTTCTCTGGCAGGCAATGTGTTTGCAGTGAGCAATAACAGAGCAGAGGCACGTGAATATTTTAATAAGGCGTTACAGATTAAGCCCGACAATGTGCCAGCAACCATGTTATTGGCGAGGCTGGAAATCATTGACGGCCACCCAGCCAGAGCAGAAGCACTATACAAAAAGCTGGCGGAGACAAACACAGCAGACATTGCTCCTCTGATGGCTTTGGCGCATCTGGCTGAATCTCAAAACCAGACCTCAAAAATGCTTGAGTGGCTGGAAAAGGCACGGACAGCCGATGCCGGTAACGTGAAACCTACTAAAGTTCTGGCTGAGCATTACCTGAAGGAGGGTCAGCTGGATAAGGCGGCCCCGCTGCTTAGCGAAGCGCTAAAAATCGCACCTCGTGATAACACTTTGCTGTTTCTACAGGCAAAATTGCAGATCGCTGAGGGTTATCACAACAAAGCCCTGTCTACACTTAATGAACTTGTCAGCAGGTCACCTGATTCATTACTGGCCCGTACCATGCTTGCGGAAATGTATCTTAAGCTAAACCAGCCCGCCGATACTCATCGGCACCTGGAGAGAGTGCTTGAAAACCAGCCCTATTATGTACCCGCTCTATTATTGATGGCACAGCTGGAATTACAGTCAGGAGACCCTGGCAATGCTTTGTCTTCGGCGATATATTTCCAGATGATAAAGCCCGTGCTCTATCTGGGCTATGAACTGGCCGGGGATGCTTCTATGAT
>JAQICG010000067.1 GCA_027858635.1 Gammaproteobacteria bacterium
CAAGTGGCATCGATGGCGCCAGTCATCAGGGCGCATTGCAGGGCATCGCCGGCACCATCGCACTGGTGGCTCATGGTCTGGATATCGTCTACCCGGCGTCCCACCGCGCCCTGGCCGAGGAGATCGCCAATCACGGCGCAGTGGTTTCGGAAATGCCCATCGGCACCGAGCCCCACCGCGGGCTTTTCCCCCGCAGAAACCGCATCATCAGCGGCATTTCGCTGGGCACACTGGTGGTGGAAGCGGCGCTCAAAAGCGGCTCGCTGATTACCGCCAAACACGCCCTGGAACAGAGCCGCGAAGTGTTTGCCATTCCCGGTTCCATTCACAACCCGCTGTCACGGGGCTGTCATCAACTGATCCGCCAGGGCGCCAAACTAGTGGAGACGGCTGAAGACATTATCGAAGAATTGCTACTCCACACGCCGACCCCCGTCAATTCGCCAAAAGAACCGGCAAATACCAGAAAAAAAGAGCAGGCACTTGACCCCGATCACCTAAAACTGCTCAAATGCCTGCAATATGAAGCCATTGCCATCGACGAGCTGGTCGAGCGCAGTGGTTTTTCAGCGGCCGAAGTTGCTTCCATGTTATTGATTATGGAGCTTGAAGGCACCATAGTCAGCGATTCCGGCAGATATACACGCATTAAATAAAGCGCCCGGCAAGATTTCACACCCTATAATAAGTGGATAAATAGATACATGTTGATCAAACAATCCGTCGTCGATGTACTGATGTTTCTCTTTGAAGAGTATTTTGGTGACAACGATAGCGATGATAATGACGCCATAGACGAGCGTAACCAGATACAAGTCCGGCTGGAAGAGGTGGGCTTTCACCATCAGGAGATCAATCAGGCTTTTAACTGGCTGGAAGATCTGGCGACCCTGCGTGAAAGCAGTGTCGATACGCCTGCCCGTCTAGACAGCGTCCGCATTTTCAGTGACGTAGAAAAAAACATTCTTGATCAGGAGTGCCTGAGCTTTATTCTGTTTCTTGAGCAGTCCAGCATTCTGACGCCAGTGACTCGCGAGCTGGTACTGGATCGAGTCACCGCGCTCGGCCACAATCTGGATATTGAACAATTCAAATGGATCGTCATGATCGTGCTTCACACTCATCCTGGCGAGGAAAATGCCTTTGCCTGGATGGAAAGTTTGGTCTTCAATGAAGTCACCGATTACATTCAGTAACTTCTGAACCTTTAACCTAACACTGTGTAGCACCCCGCATGAGTAAAAATCTTGTTATTGTTGAGTCTCCGGCAAAAGCAAAAACCATAGAAAAATATCTGGGCAAGGACTTCAAAGTTCTGGCCTCCTACGGCCATGTTCGCGACCTCGTTCCCACAGAGGGCGCCATCGATACCGAGCACAACTTCGAAATGAAGTATCAGCTCATCGAGCGCAACGAAAAACACGTCGAGAAAATAATCAAGGCTCTCAAAAAGGCCGACACTCTGCACCTCGCGACTGACCAGGACCGCGAAGGGGAAGCCATTTCGTGGCACTTGCACGAGCTGCTAAAAGAAAAAGGCCTGCTCGATAATGTCGAAGTGCACCGGGTGGTTTTCAACGAAGTCACCAAACGCGCTATCCAGGAGGCCATCGCCTCGCCGCGCGAACTCTCCTACAACATGATCAATGCCCAGCAGGCCCGACGTGCTCTCGATTATCTGGTCGGCTTCAACCTGTCGCCCCTGCTGTGGAAAAAAGTCCAGCGCGGCTTATCAGCCGGCCGGGTACAGAGCCCGGCTCTGCGCCTGATTGTCGAACGCGAAATAGAGATCGAAGAGTTCGACCCGAAGGAATACTGGACCATTGAAGCGGACGTGGCCAAAGAACAGCAGCAGTTTGTCAGCAAGCTGAACCTATATAAGAACGAAAAAATAAAACAATTCAGCATCACCAATGAAAGCGATGCCACTGAAACCCGCAATAACCTGCTTTCAACGGCGCAGGGTGAGCTCACTGTTATCAGTATCGAGAAGAAACAGCGCAAACGCAATCCTTCTCCGCCCTTTACTACTTCCACCCTGCAGCAGGAGGCCTCGCGCAAACTGCGCTTCACCGCACAGCGCACCATGCGCACCGCCCAGAATCTGTATGAAGGCATCGACATCGGCGGCGAAACCGTCGGCCTGATCACCTACATGCGTACCGACTCGCTGAGTCTGGCCAGCGAAGCCACCGATGAGATTCGTGGCCTGATCAAACAGCGTTTCGGTGAGGACAATCTGCCGGATGCGCCGCGCGTATTCAAAAGCAAATCTAAAAATGCACAGGAAGCCCATGAGGCGATTCGCCCCACCTCGGTGAATCATACGCCCGAGAAGATCAAGGCCTACTTGAAACCCGATCAGTTTGCCTTGTACGAACTCATCTGGAAACGCACCATGGCCTGCCAGATGATCCACGCTACCCTGGATACTGTCAGGGTTGATCTGGGCTGCGGCGAAGGCAATGTCTTCCGCGCCACCGGCTCCACCATCCGCCACCCCGGCTTCATGTCGGTGTATATGGAAAGCGCTGACGACAGCAAGGATGATGACGACGAAAAACTGCTGCCCGAACTCAAGGAAGGCGAGAAGGTCAAGCTGCTGGAAATCAGAAACAGTCAGCATTTCACCGAGCCGCCACCACGTTTTTCTGAAGCCAGCCTGGTAAAAACACTGGAAGAATACGACATCGGTCGCCCGTCGACCTATGCCAGCATTATTTCAACGCTGGTCAACCGCGGTTACGTGGAACTGGAAAACCGGCGTTTCACCCCCACCGACATCGGCCGTATTGTTAACAATTTCCTCACCGAACATTTCACCCGTTATGTCGATTACAAATTCACCGCCAACCTCGAAGACGAACTCGACAGCGTAGCCCGTGGTGAAGAGGACTGGGTACCCTTGCTGAGAAATTTCTGGGAGCCTTTCAAGGAGCTGGTGGAAGATAAAGAGGCCAATGTCAGTCGCGCTGATGTTGCTCAGTCGCGTCACATCGGCACCGACGCCGAAAGCGGCAAGCCCATCAGTGTGCGCATGGGTCCCTATGGCCCCTTTGTGCAGATTGGCGACAAGGACGACGAGGACAAACCCCGCTTTGCCAGCCTCAAGCCCGGCATGAAAATGCACGATGTCACCATGGACAACTACCAGGATCTGCTGGTGTTGCCTCGTGAGCTGGGCGAGACGCCCGAAGGGGAAAAAGTTACAACCAACTATGGTCGCTTTGGACCGTATGTTAAATATGACAACAAGTTTGTCTCCATTAACAAGGCGTATCAGGATCAGGGCATTGACCCCTACAACATTAACTTTGAGCAGGCCATGGAACTGGTTGCGGCGAAAAAGGAGTTCGACGCCAATAAATACATCAAGAGTTTTGCAGGCACTAATATCGAGGTATTAAACGGCCGCTTTGGTCCCTACATTACCGACGGTGAAAAAAACGCCAAGATCCCCAAAGACAGGGAGCCCAAAGACCTCACTCAGGAAGAGTGCGAAAAACTGCTGGCCGAAGCGCCTTTCCGTAAAGGTCGCGGCAAAAAGAAAGCCGCAAAGAAGAAGGCGGTAAAGAAAAAAACCGCACCAAAGAAAAAGACCGTGAAGAAAAAAACGGCGCCGAAAAAGAAAGCCGTCAAGAAGAAGTAAGCCCGGATGGCGAGCCATTTTGCCGTCAGCTACGCCGCTCACCAGATTCGACGGGGCGGCTTCATTTTCTATCCCACCGACACCGTCTACGGCCTAGGTTGCGACCCCCTCAATTTTGCCGCGATCAACTATCTCAATCAACTGAAAGAGCGGGAATCCGGCAAGGGCTTCATCCTGCTGGGCCACACCCTGGCGCTTTTCGACAATTACATAGAACCGCTCAGCGCCAGTGAAGAACGCAATCTGCTGCAGACAGAGCGACCGACCAGCTGGGTGGTCCCCGCCAGGGATTCACTGCCCGAGTGGCTCAGCAACCCCGAACACACTCTCGCCATACGCATAACCCGGCACCCGGTGGTGACCGAACTCTGCCGGCAGCTGGGGCATCCTCTGGTCTCGACCAGCGCGAACCCATCGGGCATGAAGCCTGCGCTCAACGCCCTGCGGGCGCATAAATATTTTCATGATAAAGTAGCGGCCCTGTTAATTGACGACCGCCACCTCAGCGGACAACCGTCAATCATCAAAACCCTGGACAGCCTTTTAACCCTACGCCAATAAACGAGCCCCGCACATGTCACAACCCGATACCCGCGCCGTCAAAGAATATTTACTCAGCCTGCAAAAAAGCATCTGCGATGGACTCGCCAATGAAGATGGTCAGGCCGATTTCATTATTGATGAGTGGCAACGTGAAACCGGCGGCGGTGGCGGCGTTACCCGGGTGCTGTCCAATGGTGCTGTTTTCGAACAGGCGGGGGTGAATTTTTCACACGTCACCGGCGGGCAACTGCCGGCTTCGGCCACCGCCCACCGTCCCGAATTAGCGGGCAGGGAGTTTGAAGCCATGGGCGTGTCGCTGGTCATCCATCCGCACAACCCGAACATCCCCACTTCGCACGCCAATGTGCGTTTCTTTATCGCCCGCAAGGAAGGCGCCGAACCGGTATGGTGGTTTGGCGGCGGCTTCGATCTGACCCCCTACTACGGCAATAAAGAGGATTGCATACACTGGCATCAAATGTCGCAGCAGGCCTGCCAGCCTTTTGGCGATGAGGCTTATCCCAAATATAAAAAATGGTGCGATGACTATTTCTATCTGAAACACCGCGATGAACAGCGTGGCATCGGCGGGTTATTTTTCGATGACCTAAACGAAGGCGGCTTTGATCGCTGCTTCGACTTCACCCGCAGCGTCGGCAACCATTATTTGAAAGCCTACCAGCCCATCGTGCAGCGCAGAAAGAACACTGAATACAACGAAGCACAACGCGAATTCCAGCTCTACCGCCGCGGCCGCTATGTAGAATTCAATCTGGTTTATGATCGCGGTACTTTGTTCGGCCTGCAAACCGGCGGGCGCACCGAATCGATATTGATGTCACTGCCGCCGGTAGTGCATTTCAAATACAACTGGCAGCCCGAAGCCGGCAGCGCCGAAGCCGAGCTTTACGACTACTACCTGAAACCCCGAGACTGGTTAAGCGCTGAGTGAGCGAACTGATCACGCTATGCATTATTGCGCTGAATATCCCAAAGCATAATTACCGCAGAGGCGCGGAGACGCTGAGGAAAGTGGTTTTTATAAAAACATATTCAGCGTCTCTTCTGTGCCCGGCGTGTAGTGAAGCGCCGGCACACACCAGCAGTTTCCGGCCTTCTCCGCAGGATATGCCGGGCTTTCTGCCCTGCATCCTACGGCCAGCCTGCGGCTGTTCAAGTTTTTTTCTTTAACGGTAAACACTCACAAACCATCTTCACGACATCAGCATAGATATCAGCGCTGCCGGGCTGATACAATAGCGGCCATCTAATTCAACTGTGGAGATCATCATGTCAACTACCGGGCTTTTTCAGGGCATTCGTATGCGGCGCATGCGCCGTGATGATTTCTCCCGTCGACTGATGCGCGAACACCATGTCCACAGTGACGACCTGATCTGTCCGATGTTCGTGCTTGAGGGCGAGAACCAACGCGAAGCGGTGGCCTCCATGCCCGGCATGGAACGGGTCAGTATCGATCAGCTGCTGCTCGAAGCCGAGCAGTGCCTGAAGCTTGGCATTCCCGCGATTGCGCTGTTCCCGGTGGTGGGCAGGGAGAAAAAATCCGATAGCGCCGAGGAAGCCTTTAATCCCGACGGCCTGGCGCAGCGGGCGGTGCGCGCGCTGAAAGCAAAATTCCCCGAGCTCGGCGTGATCACCGACGTCGCCCTCGACCCCTTCACCAGCCACGGTCAAGACGGACTGATTGACGAAACCGGCTATGTGCTCAACGATGAAACAATCGAAGTACTGGTCAGGCAGGCCCTGTCGCACGCCGAAGCCGGTGCCGATGTGGTCGCGCCCTCGGACATGATGGACGGGCGCATCGGCGCCATCCGCGAAGCGCTGGAAGAGGCCGGTTACATTCATACCCGCATCCTCGCCTACGCCGCCAAATACGCCTCCAGTTTTTATGGCCCGTTCCGCGACGCCGTGGGCTCGGCCGCCAACCTCGGTGCAGGCAACAAATACAGCTATCAGATGGATCCGGCAAACTCCGACGAAGCCATTCGTGAAGTCGCGCTTGATCTGGAAGAAGGCGCCGACATGATCATGATCAAGCCCGGCATGCCCTACCTCGACATCGTACGCCGCATCAAGGACGAATTCGGCGCGCCGACTTTTGTCTATCAGGTCAGCGGCGAATACGCCATGCTCAAGGCCGCCGCACAGAATGGCTGGCTGGAAGAAAAGGCCGTGGTCATGGAAAGCCTGCTGTCGATGAAACGCGCCGGCGCCGACGGCATCCTCACCTATTACGCCAAAGATGTGGCGCGGTGGTTAGCCGAATAGATGCCCGCAGACAGCACTGATCGCTACGCCGTGTTCGGCAATCCGATCAGCCACAGCCGATCACCGCAGATTCATACCCTGTTTGCCGAGCAGACCGGCCAGACGCTGAGCTACAGCGCCGAACTGGCTGAAGTGGATGACTTTGAAGCGCGGGTGCGCGATTTTGCGAACCACAACGGCAAGGGACTAAACATCACCGTGCCTTTCAAGCAGCAGGCCTGGCAGCTGGCGGACCACCGCAGCGCGCGTGCCGAACGCGCCGGCGCCGTCAACACCCTCATGGTCGAAACCGATGGCAGATTTTTTGGCGACAACACCGACGGCGTCGGCCTGGTGCGCGACCTCACCGACAACCATCACATTGAACTGAGCGGCCAGCGTATTCTCATCATTGGCGCGGGCGGTGCGGTGCGCGGTGTCATCGAACCGATATTGAGCGAGCACCCCTCCGAGCTGGTGATCGCCAACCGCACCGTGGAAAAGGCACTGCAACTGGCGGAGGATTTTTCCGATCTGGGCAATGTTTCCGGAGGCGGTTTCGACCAGCTCGAAGGCAGGGCTTTCGATGTCGTCATCAACGCAACCTCCGCCAGTCTGCACGGCGAACTGCCGCCACTGCCCGATGGCCTGTTCAATGACAACGCCTGCGCCTACGACATGATGTACGCCGCCGAACCTACCGTGTTCATGCGCTGGGCCAGTGAGCACGGCGCGGAACAGGTGTTCGACGGCCTGGGCATGCTGGTGGAACAGGCGGCGGAATCGTTCAGGCTCTGGCGCGGCGTGCAACCCCAGACCCGGCCGGTGATCGACGTGATCAGGAACTCACTCACCTCCTAGCCCGATAAAAGCCTATTACTGACTGTCACCAATCGGTCGATCAGATAAAAGCTATTGCGCTTATTGAAGTCAGTCCCGCCGCCACCGCCAATGAGACATTCCAGGCGCTGTAGCTAGATAAGACATGCGGATTTTATTTTTACCCGATCCAAAAAAAAGAGCCCGATTAAATCGGGCTCTTTTTGATTGCCTATATGTATGCAGCCTTTAAACGCTGCTTTTTTGTTATTTACGGGCTTTTCTTCTTACAACAACCAGAGCTGTCAGCCCCATGCCCAGCAACGCGAGAACCTGTGGCTCAGCGACTGTTGTTGAATCATTTCCATACAGAGAGACATGAGAGATAGCACCCTGATCAGGCCAGAAACCGCGGAGATTAATGGTCTCCATTCCGTCCCAGATGCTGCTGAGATCAAACAGGTACCATGCCGGCTGATGGTTGCCGTCTTTCACCAGTAACAGACAGGTCGGACAACTGGCGGTTTCAGCTTCATCACCATCGTAAACTATATCAGCGTCTTCCGGATCACTTGAAGAATTAGTGAAAGTTGTGGTGTATGAATCGGCCAGATCACCCTCTTCGCCGCCAAGTACATTTTGCTTGTAGAGTTCATTAATATCAGGATAGAGCGATTCAATAATATCTCGTATATCGCTCTCTGCTGTTTCCGGACCTGTAACACAGCTATATAGCGTGCAGTCAGTGGGGGTGGGGGTGATGGTAAGAGCCTGTGCTGGAGCCGCCAACACTGATACGCCCAGACCGGCCAACATTGCGAATAAACATTTTTTCATTTCATAATCTCCTCATCTATGCTATGCAATAAAGCACACATCATGCCATATTTTATTTTTCTATTGTTTTCAATAAGATGCTGGGGCTTGTCATTTTGCTTTTACTCAATGGTGTTAATTTCTATGACGCTATATTTATAGTTTTATAACGATTTGGTACCAGAATGATTATTCACCTTCACACCAGTATTCGAAAACACTGTTAAAACAACAATATAGGGTTTTTTGTGTTGTCTTAAAGGCAATGTTAAATAAAGTGACAGTTAAATAAAAAGCTATAAAATCGCAGCCGCCTTTGAAATTCCGGTGCCTATACTGACAATGAAATTCGGCGCGGTTTATTCGACTTTGATCGCGTTTCCGTTCGCTTAAAATGGATACCGGCCTGCGCCGGTATGACAGACTGAAAGCGTTTTGCACATGGCAACGCTTTTCTCAGCGTTGCGGCTTTCGTTGGCAAAGGCTTGCCGCCTACAAATACAGCACCATGAATCTCTACAGCCTTTCTTTGCGTTCTCCGCGACCTCTGCAGTGAATACCTTTCATTTCACGCTCACATTGCAAACAAGCTAATCCAGCCAGTAATCCACTTCCTGCAGTTGCAGAAACGCTTGCGCCTGTTCGCCCTGCAGCATGGCCAGGGTCGACATCATGCCGGCTTCGATGCAGGTGGGGGCGGCGACGCTGACGGTGTGCGGTGCATCGGGCACTGACCAGCCGGTTTGGGGATTGAGCACGTGGCTGTAGCGCACGCCGTTTTTCAGCAGGTAGCGATGGGCGTCACCGCTAGTGGCGATGGCGCCACGATAGAGCTTGAACAGGGCAACGGTGTTATCCCTGCCGGTGATCAGCCGGCCCACCGACCAGCAGGCACCGTTGCGGCGTTCGCCGGTGGTGGCAAGATCGCCGCCAAAATTTACCAGCACGCTCGCCGGCGTCAGGCCGCGCGCGATCTGCAC
>JAQICG010000109.1 GCA_027858635.1 Gammaproteobacteria bacterium
GATAATGTAGTGCGCGTGTATCTTTGTGAACACCTTCGGGATATCCGCGGCACGTTCTGCTTCCAGCTCAACGTGGCAGTCGACAATATTCTGCCGCGCCCGTTTCAAAATATGCACCACATCGAATGCCGTGCAGCCGCCCATCCCCAACAGCAGCATCTCCATAGGACGAACACCCAGATTACGTCCACCATCGTCCGGCGGCCCGTCCATAACTACTGAATGTCCACTGCCGGACTCTCCGACAAAGGACATATGATCCAGCCATTTAACCGTTGCTTTCATTAGCGTCGCTCTCTAAAAAGTTGAACCTTTAAGCTACAAGGATTCATATTCATATTTTATCCAGGATCATATTAAAAATATGATCAAATTCTCTTATTGGTAATTTTACCATTCACAGGTTACATATTCGGAAAGCGCTAAAACATAGTTGCCAATTAAAAGCTTACTACCTGAAAACCTTAAGTCCACAGATGAACACAGATAAAAGCAGATATAGTTGTGCGCCTGCGGCGCACAACATGAATTTATTTTTTGGTTTTATCTGCGTTAATCTGCGTTCATCTGTGAACTAAATACTCCTGGCCTTTGCTCCAACAGTTTCACATTCAGCCAATAGACTAGCCAAATTATCGGCTTTACATAAAGAGCTCTTTCAGTTTTTCACCGGGATCATCGGCGCGCATAAAAGCTTCACCCACCAGAAAGGCGTGAACATTATTATCACGCATCAGCTTCACATCTTCCTGAGTGTGAATACCGCTTTCGGTGACCACAATCCGGTCTGCCGGCACCATAGCGCGCAGCGACAGGGTGGTCTGCAAACTGGTTTCAAAGGTGTGCAGGCTGCGGTTATTAATGCCGATCAAACGGGCATCGGTGGCCAGCGCTCTCTGCATCTCCTGT
Organism: Gammaproteobacteria bacterium; assembly: GCA_027858635.1. Classification (GTDB taxonomy): domain Bacteria; phylum Pseudomonadota; class Gammaproteobacteria; order SZUA-229; family SZUA-229; genus LH-M37. Next base: position 910 of record JAQICG010000109.1, read on the forward strand.
TCATCGTGAACTTCCATCAGCACATCCATTTTTAATTCATGCGCCAGCGCCAGCAGCTGTTTCAGCATCTCGTCGTCCAGCGCGGCCACGATCAACAGGATGCAATCCGCATTAATCATTCGGGATTCGTAAACCTGATAGGGATCGATGATAAAATCCTTGCGAATCACCGGCAGCTCACAGACCGATCGCGCCTGCTTGAGAAAATTTTCGCTGCCCTGAAAAAAGTCAGCGTCGGTCAGTATTGAAAGACAGGCCGCGCCACCGGCTTCATAGCTTTTGGCAATTTCAGCGGGATTAAAGTTTTCTCTCAACACGCCCTTACTGGGCGAGGCTTTTTTAATTTCAGCAATGACCGTCGCCCTGTTCTCAGCCAGGCGGTTTTCAATGGCGGCAACAAAATCACGCACCGGACTGGCCTGCTCGGCATATTTTATTAAATCATCCAGAGCCAGTTTGGCTGAACGTTCGGCGATTTCTTCGCGTTTGCGCTGAAGAATTTTTTTCAGAATGTCGGAGGTATCAGTCATAGTTAAGCCGTAGTCCTTGTAACCAGTTGCTGTAATTTTTCCGCGGCCCTGCCTTCGGCAATCACCTCTGCGGCACGTTTTACGCCTTCTGCCAGTGAACCTGCCAGACCGGCCACATAGATAGCCGCACCGGCATTAAGGCAGACAATGTCTTTTGCCGCACCAGACTGATTCGCCAGAACATCCTTGATGATCGCCAGACTGTGTTCGGCATCAGCCGCCCTGATGGTCGCCAGTTCGGCGCGCTGCATGCCGAAATCTTCCGGCTGAATGGTGTAGCTGTTGACTTCGCCATTTTTCAGTTCTGCCACCAGCGTCGGCGCGCTGATACTGATCTCATCCATGCCATCTTCAGAACTGACCACCAGCACATGTTTGCTGCCCAGACGTTTCAGCACTTCAGCCAGCGGCACGACCCAGTCACGACTATACACGCCCAGCACCTGATTGGGCGCACCCGCCGGATTGGTCAACGGCCCGAGGACATTAAAAATGGTACGTACCGCCATTTCCCGGCGCGGACCAATGGCGTATTTCATGGCGTTGTGATGCATGGGGGCGAACATGAAACCAAGACCGATTTCGTTGACACAGTCCGCCACCTGCGCGGGCGTTAAATCGAGATTCACCCCCGCCGCCTCCAGCACATCTGCGCTGCCCGACTTGCTGCTGATCGAACGGTTGCCGTGTTTGGCCACGCGCGCACCGGCGGCTGCGACGACAAAAGCGCTGGCGGTGGATATATTAAAACTGCCGGAGAGATCACCGCCGGTGCCGCAGGTGTCGACCAGATGTTCGATTTCAACTTCGACCCGGGTAGATAGTTCCCGCATCACCGAGGCGGCCGCCACCACCTCATCGACGGTCTCGCCTTTCATGCGCAGGCCAATTAAAAAACCACCAATCTGCGCAGGCGTAGCCTCGCCGGTCATGATCAGGCGCATCACCGACGTCATCTCTGCAACAGATAAATCCTGTTTTTCTGTGACCGCTTTTATCGCGCTTCGCATATCCATAACAATCTTCAACCTTACTCTTTTATTATTACTGTTTGTTAATTACTGTTTGTTAATTACTGCTGTTTACTAGAGCTGCATATTCAAAAAGTTTTGCAGCAGCTGATGACCACACTCGGTCAAAATCGATTCGGGATGAAACTGCACGCCTTCAACCGCCAGCTGCCTGTGACGCACGCCCATAATCTCATCCATTTCGCCATCATCGGTTTCGGTCCAGGCGGTTATTTCCAGACACTCGGGCAGCGAGTTTTTCTCAATGACCAGCGAATGGTAACGCGTGGGGGTGTAGGGATTTTTCTGCCCCTTGATCACATGTTCACCCTTGTGATGGATTAACGATGTTTTGCCGTGCATGATTTCGCGCGCATGCACAATTTTTCCGCCGTACACCTGACCGATACTCTGATGACCCAGACAGACGCCGAGAATCGGCACCTTGCCGGCAAAGTTTCTGATCACATCCATCGACACCCCGGCTTCATCCGGTGTGCACGGCCCCGGCGAAATCATGATGCGCTCGGGCGCACGCTGCTGAATTTCTTCAAGCGTGATCGTGTCGTTACGATGCACTTCGACATCCGCACCCAGCTCACCCAGATATTGCACCAGGTTGTAGGTGAAGGAATCATAATTGTCGATCATTAATACCATGCGTGAATACTACCCGATCTATAAAAGTTCTTCTTGTTTAACTGGCGATTTCAAAAACGGTGACGCCAGCGGTTCGCCCACAAACAGCCCCTGCCCCGGCCAGGCGACGCTTTTCCAGTAAGCCTCGATCAGGCTTTGACCTGCAATATAATTCTCCATGGCGATGCCCGGATGCGGAAATTTTTGTGGAAAATTACAGGGTTCCACCACCGCGCCATAACTGGCGGTGGCTCCCGCATCCAGCCAGCGCAGCAGGCTCATCTGTGAAGTGCCACTCAATATTCCGCCCGCCGAAGTCAGGTGATCGGCCATGGCACCATCAAGAAACCGGTTACTGTCGATACTTTTAACGTGCGCCAGGCCGGTGAAATAAAACATCACATCCTCTTTATTTTCCAGCACGTTGGCATTCACCCGCTGAATCTTGAGGTGTTCGCCTAAAGCGATAATCACCTGTGAATAAAATCGCGCACGGGTGTTACGATTTTTATCAGTGGTACTCATCAGGTAAGCGGTGCCTTCCGGCTGCTGCCCGTCCGAGCGTACACCGCGGTCGATCATGGCATAGACCTGCTCGATGGAGCTGCCGGCCAGCATCATGCTGGGGCGGATTTTAAAATCATCGAAGGGCGCACGACTGGCCGCATTAAAATAGGGACTAAGCTCGGTTCTCATGCAGCCTTTGGCGCAATATTTTTTATCGAAACCAAAAGCAAACGCGCTGGTAATCGACATGCAGCCAGCACGAAACGTGTTACTCCAGGCCAGCGCATAAAACTGCGCATGCTCAGGCGTCTGCGCCTGCACCTGCTGATAAATTTTCTGAAACTGCACCGCGCTTAAAGCCGGGGCTTCGGGTGGAAATTCGACCACGATGATATTTTCATCGGGTATGGCTCTTTTCTGCTGGTAGTAGTCGGCAATACTCAGGCTATCCGGATCTTTTCCGTTAACGATCACCACCATTTTTTCGGCGAGGGTATATTCGCGTTCAGCCGCCGTCGCCGACAGCGCACCGCTTAACAGTGCCAGCGATATAACTATTGGAATCAGATTAACCATAAGCCGTTCAGCTGTTTTTGATCAAACCGGATTCAGCCATGCTCACCGCGCGAAAAATGGCGCGTGCCTTGTTCATGGTTTCGGCCCATTCATTATCGGGGATGGAGTCATAGACGATGCCCGCACCGGCCTGTATCGACAGTCGTTTGTCCTTGATCACGGCGGTGCGAATCGCAATCGCGGTATCCATGTCGCCGTTCCACGACAGATAACCTACTGCGCCCGAATAGATGCCGCGTTTTACCGGCTCCAGCTCATCAATGATCTGCATGGCCCGAATTTTGGGCGCGCCGCTGACCGTGCCCGCCGGGAAGGTCGCGCGCAGCACATCCATGGCGTCCATTTCGGGCTTGAGCTGACCGGTGACATTGGAGACGATGTGCATGACGTGCGAGTAACGCTCGACGATCATTTTATCGGTGAGCTTGACGCTGCCGGTTTTGCTGACGCGCCCGGCATCGTTGCGCCCCAGATCGATCAGCATCAGATGCTCCGCCAGCTCCTTGGGGTCAGCCAGCAACTCGGCTTCCAGCTCCCTATCCCGGGCTTCATCTTTGCCGCGCGGACGGGTACCGGCAATCGGGCGCACGGTTATCTCGCCGTCTTCCAGACGCACCAGGATTTCGGGCGAGGACCCCACCACCTGATGATCGCCCAGATCCAGATAATACATATAGGGAGACGGATTCAGGCTGCGCAGGGCGCGATACAGATCCAGCGGCTGAGCATAAAAAGGAATGGTCAGGCGCTGCGACAGCACCACCTGCATGATGTCGCCATCGACGATGTATTGCCGGGCCTTCTCCACGGCTGATTTGTAGCCCTGCTCGGTCAGGCCGGAAATAAAATCGGCTTCATCCACCCGGCGCGCCTCGTGAACAGGCGGCTGCGGCACGGGGCGACGCAGGCCCTCGGCCAGTTCCTGCAAGCGTTGCTCGCCCCCGGCCAGTGCGCCCTGCTGCTGAGGATCAACATGAATAATGATATACAGCTTGCCCGCCAGATTGTCGAAAACCACCACCTCTTCCGAGACCATCAGCAAAATATCCGGCGTGCCTAATGGGTCGGGTTTGTCTTCATGATCAAGACGTGGCTCGATATAGCGGATGGTTTCATAGCCAAAATAGCCCACCAGCCCGCCGGTGAAGCGTGGCAGGTCGCTGAAATCAGCATCATTCTGCGCATACTGCTGCTGAAATTCGCTGATCCAGGCCAGTGGGTCGGCGGCCTGCTGCCGCGCCACCACGATGCCATCTTCTTCAATGGTTATCTCGCGGTTGTGGATTTTGACCACTTTCCGGCAGGGCAGACCGATGATGGAATAGCGGCCCCATTTCTCCCCGCCCTGCACCGATTCGAACAGATAGGAATAGGGGGTGTTGGCCAGTTTGAGGTAAGTGCTGAGCGGAGTATCGAGATCGGCCAGCACTTCACGCACCAACGGTACGCGATGGCTGCCAGTTTTTCTCAGTTTTTCAAATCTTGTTTTATTGGCGTTTTCAGAGGACATTATATTTCCCGGAACAGGTTACAGGTATTAAGACACAATCATACTGTACAGACGAGCTTCACCATCGCCTTGATACTTGCTGTTCAGAGAATATTTTCATAGTCAGATATTGACATCCTCACCGCCCTAAAGGACGGTGATTCCTACGGCGCTCAGGCTACGATAGCCTGAGTCGCTTCGGTGGGTTCCTATTGCTGACGGCATTACCGCACCGTTCACTTGGCAGGCGAGCTGGGCATGTCCTGCCCTTAGAATATTGATGGCCGCATTGAGGTCTGCGTTCTCCGCATACCCGCATTCGACACACTCAAACCTGGATTGTGATTTTCGATTCTCGGCGGATACATAGTTGCAAGCAGGACATGTCCGGCTGGTATTACGCGGATTGATGGCAAGTACATCACCACCTCGCCATGCCTGTTTGTATTCCAGCTGGCGGCGGAACTCGCCCCAGCCCTGATCGAGAATTGATTTGTTGAGGCCAGACTTGGCTTTTACGTTTCGTCCTGGTGCCTCAAGAGTGCCTATTGCTGACTTGCTCATGTTCGTGACTTTCAAATCTTCGATCACAATCATCGCGTGGTGTTTGCTGATGATGGCTGAAGTTTTGTGGAGAAAGTCATTCCGGGCATGAGCGACCCGTTGATGCAATCGGGATATTTTCTGTTTCTGTTTTTTCCAATTGCGGCTGAACTTCGTTTTGCGACTCAAACAACGCTGATATTTCGCCAGCTTTACCGCGTTCTTGCGCAAGGCATTGACCGGCTCGAACATCGTGCCGTCCGAGAGCGTAGCGAACAGTGTAATGCCCGCATCGAGACCAACGATGGATGCGGACTGATGCACCGGCTGCGCAACCTCACGCTCGGTCTGGATGCTGGCATACCACTTACCAACAACATGAGACACGGTGACATTTTTCACGACTCCCAAAACCTCGCGACTCTTGCGGTAGCGAATCCAGCCAAGTTTGGGCAGGAAAATGCGGCTATTGGCCTGGTCGAGCTTGCAACCTTGCGGATAACGAAAACTGTCTGACTGATTCTTCTTCTTAAAGCGCGGGAAATCGGCACGTTTATCGAAGACATTTTTGTAGGCTTGATCCAGGTCTTTAAGCGTTTGTTGCAAAGGCTGAGAATGGGTTTTCGATAGCCATTGCGTTTCAGAGCTTTTCCGCCACTCAGTCAGCTGTTTGCATAAATCGGCATAAGACAACTTCTTTTTTTCGTTTGCATAGTGTTCTTTCTGCAACGCCAACGCCTTGTTGAATACAAATCGGCACGACCCGGCGAAGCGGCGCATATTGCGCTGTTTTTCGCCGTTCGGCATTAACTCATATTTGAAAGCTTGAAATCGTTTCATGATTTAATCATACTCTGGGCTATGAACAATGACAACAATATGGGGCACGGTAGACACTGTGTTTTTAAGATGCATGTTCATCGCGGGAAGTTGTGGCGGCGCACCAATTGAAATTATTCGGTAGTGCATTGAGCAACAGCAAACACCCACTTAAAATTTAAAGGACGGCGTTGCCGTCCGCGCTATTCATCCCCGCCCTGAACGACGGGGCTTTTCGCGCATTCTGGTAAATCAAGTTCGTGCAGAGCACTACCGCTCAGCGACTACCAGTTAACAATATTTTTAATTTCCGCCATGGAATCGACCACCGCATCCGGATGGTAATCCCGAATATTTTCGCCGTGATTGTAGCCATACGACATGCAGATAATATCAAACCCGGCCGCGCGTGCCGCTTTCACATCGCTCATGGAATCGCCCAGCATCAGTGAATGCGCCGGCGTCACGCCCAGCTTTTCGGCGGCGTGCAGCAAGGGCAATGGATCGGGTTTTTTCTTCTCCAGGGTATCGCCACAGACCACGATCTCGAAATAATCGGCGATGCCCAGATCTTTTAAAATCGGCAGGGTGAACTGAGCCGCCTTGTTAGTGACACAGCCCATTTTTACGCCGGTGGTTTTCAGAAACTCCAGCGCCTCTTTCACACCAGGGTACAGGCAGCTGCGTTTTGAAGTATTGACGGCATACAGCTCGTTGAAAATCGGCAGGGCTTTTTCAAACAGCGCCTCATCAGGCTCGCCCTCCAGCTGGTTAATCAGGCCGCGACGCACCAGACGCTCAACGCCGTTGCCCACCCAGTGCCGCACCCGCTCTTCTCCGCGTGTCGGCATGTCCAGCGCTTTCAGCATTTCATCCACGCAGTAAGCCAGATCGGGCACGCTATCGACCAGCGTGCCGTCTACATCTATCAGCACCATGTCGGGTTTTTTTATTGCCATTATTACTCCAAAACATTATTAACCGCAGACAAATTTTTCAGGAAAAAATTTGAACAGCCGCAGGCTGGCCCGAAGGGTGGAGGGCAGGAAGCCTGGAATAATCGCCGAGGCACAGAGAAAAGCATTAGTTAGTTAAGTATTGTGGGTGCGAATTCATTCACACCAGTCCCAATTAACTTATTTTGTTCGAATAAGTCCAAACCTAAAAAGCTCTGCGCCTCGGCGTCTCTGCGGTAAAAAGCTTCTTACGCTTTCGCCAGCTCGGCGCGCATGGCGGCGACTACGCTGTCGTAATCGTGGGCATCATCCTTGCCTACGGCACCAAAAATCGCAGAGCCGGCGACAAAAGTATCGGCACCAGCGGCAGCAATCTCGCGAATATTATCGACTTTCACACCACCGTCAACTTCCAGGCGGATGTCATAACCGGATTCATCGATCAGCTTGCGCGCTTCGCGCAGCTTATCCAGCGTAGCCGGAATAAAAGACTGGCCGCCGAAACCAGGGTTGACTGACATCAGCAGAATCATGTCCACTTTGTCCATGACATATTTCAGACAGCTCAGCGGTGTCGCCGGATTAAATACCAGCCCTGCTTTACAACCCTGCTCATGAATCAACTGTAGCGTGCGGTCCACATGTTCCGAGGCTTCGGGATGGAAAGTGATATAGGAGGCGCCCGCTTTGGCGAAATCGGGAATGATGCGATCAACCGGCTTAACCATCAGATGCACATCGACCTCAGCGGTGACGCCGTGCTTGCGCAGCGCTTCACATACCAGCGGACCAATAGTCAGGTTGGGGACATAGTGGTTATCCATTACATCAAAATGCACAATATCTGCACCCGATTTAAGGACGTTATCCACTTCCTCGCCCAGACGGGCAAAGTCAGCGGATAATATGGATGGAGCTATCTTGAAATCGGCCATGGTAATTCCTCAAAAAAATTTAAGCCCTTAAACGACAGAGCATGAAAGCCGCACATTTTACATGATTGCCACGCCGCTTGCACCGTAAGGCGTCTGGAGGCTGTCGGATTTAGGATGAATTGGTTGCGGAAGCGGGAGAGCGTCCTAAACTCCCCAATTTTTCGTAGCGTAAAACGACTATGCGCCTCAAAATCGGGAAGAGAGTGCTCCCCCTCACACTCCCTCGCTTCACCCCCCCCCCTACACCCGACAACCTCCTTGCATCATTTAAAAAGCACTATAATATGCCAACCACACTATTTTGGAGATTCGACATGTCTATTGGCATCGCTTTGCACCTGCTGGCCGTCATTATCTGGGTAGGCGGCATGTTTTTCGCCCACATGTTGCTGCGCCCCGCCGCCGCTCAGGTACTCGAGCCACCTTTACGGCTTAAGCTCTGGGTGCAGGTTTTCAGAAACTTTTTCCTCTGGGTGTGGATAGCGATCACTATTCTGCTGATCAGCGGTTACTGGATGGTGTTCAGCGTATTTGGCGGATTCGCCAATGTCGGCCTTCATGTTCACATCATGCACGGCCTGGGCATCGTCATGATAATCATTTTCATGTTTATCTATTTCTCCTCCTACCGCAAACTCCGGCACGCCGTTATTGTCGAAAATTTTCAGGAGGGTGGCATCAAGCTGGCTCAGATCAGACGTCTGGTGGGCATTAACATCTTGATTGGGCTAGCCATTTCAGTCATTGCCAGCGCCGGACGCTACCTATAATGGGTAACTAGGCATACCCATTTATTTTAGGGTAAAATTCCCGGCCACGAAGAACCCTATTTTTTTCTTTGATTTATTATTGCCGGTAAAACCGGAAAAACTTCTCCAGGAGAGTATTATGAAACGTAAAATTTTAACTGTATTATCCGCGCTGGCACTGGTTGCCGCTTCCAACGTGACTTTTGCTGCTGATGCCGCTGCCGGCAAAGCCAAAGCCGCCATGTGTGCCGGCTGCCACGGCCCCAAAGGCATCAGCCTTGCGCCTATCTACCCTAACCTGGCCGGTCAGAAAGAAGCTTACCTGGTTACACAGATCAAGGCCTTCCGTGACGGCACCCGTGTTAACGCCATTATGGCGCCCATGGTCAAAAACCTGAGCGATGCCGATGCGGAAAATCTGGCGGCTCACTTCTCAAGCCTGAAATAAGTCATCGCTGACTTGTTCAGAAAAGGCCCCAACGGCAGATCCTGCATTGGGGCTTTTTTATGCCTGCTGTTTTTCTACGCCGCGGCACCTGTTTCCGCTGCACAGCCATTTCTCACCCAGGATCAAAACCCCTTCTCGCTGATCCACGGGCAACCGCAGCCCGTTGCCGCGCAACTGCCCGATGCGGGTGCGACTGAATGGTTACTGACGCTGGACATCACCAATACCTTAAACGCTGAAGCTATTAATAGTGAAAAGCTGTTGATTGATTTCGAGTCCTATCACCTGCGGCTGGCCTGGCTTTATGGCCTTAACGAAGACTGGGCATTAAAAATTGATGTGCCGCTGATCCATTACGGCAGGGGCTTTCTCGACCACAGCATCGACCGCTGGCACGAGTTTTTTGGTTTGCCACGCGCCGATCGACCCAATGTTTCCCATGATCAGTTTCACATTTTTTACGCCCGGGATGGCCAGACTCTGATCAACCTCGACAGCCCCGACGGCGGTCTCGGTGACATACAGCTGGCCCTCGGCAG
>JAQICG010000423.1 GCA_027858635.1 Gammaproteobacteria bacterium
GTGGTGCACGTCGAGCATGATAATAATCGCTGGCAGATCAGTACGGATAATTTCTATGCGTTGAATTCCGAGGTGGAGATAGATACCCGTCTGGAACTGCTAAAAAATGAGGACAGCGCATGGTTCGCTGATATTCAGTCTGATTTCAGAAATGCCAGTGGTGCATCTATTCAAAAATATTATCCGGTGCCGATAATGTCGGCGGATCTGCTCCAGTGGCTGGACACTGTGGTCACTGACGGCGCTGTTGATTCGGGCAGTTTCATTATCCACGGCGATTTAAACCGTTTTCCTTATAAGAAAAATGAGGGGGTCATGCAGGCGGTTTTTGATGCCCGTGATTTGAACATGAAGATTCTCCAGGGCTGGCCCACGCTGAATAATCTAAATGCGCATGTTCGTTTTCATAATTCATCAATGTCGGTCACCGATGCCGGTGGTGAGACCTACGGGGGAAAAATAACGGGAGCGGAGGCGCTCATTCCGGATCTGAATAATCCGCGTTTGTTCATCAATGGCACTGTTAATGCACCGGCTCAGGATCTTCAGCAATACGTCTGGGACAGCGGCCTGAATAATCTTTTAGGTGCCGCCATGAAACAGTTTCAGGCCAGCGGCGAAACCGAACTCCAGTTGTCGCTGGAAGTGCCGCTGGATAAAAGCGGTGACGCGATACAGGCCAGAGGTAGTGTGCAGTTCAGGGATAATGAGCTGTATTTCCCGATTATGGATTATGCTCTGGACAATGTTTCGGGACGACTGCTTTTTACCGGGGATCAGTTGCTGGCCAGTGATATAAAAGCGACGTTTGAGACGGCGCCGGTCAGCATTGATGTGGTTGTCAGCGGTGAAGATAAAGCCAGCTCCGAAACCATCTTTTATATTAAAGGACACCTGCCTGCTGATGGTCTGTTGAAAAAATTTGCATGGATTCCACAGCGCTGGGTGGAAGGCGCTTCACACTGGGATGTGGCGGTGCATCTGCCAAAAGTGGCCGACGATTACGAGGTGCATGTTGAGATGAGTTCAGCGCTTGAAGGCACGAGTATCCATTTTTCAGATGCGGTGAGTAAGGCCGCGGCGGCTTCAATGCCGATTGAACTCGAGCTGAAGGCGCTGCAAGGTGCTCTGCAACTGGATATAAAAGCCGGAGAAAAATTCTCTCTGTTTGCCGGCAGAGATGAAGAAGCGTTCTGGAGCTTTGTGCTGGACTCAAGTCTGTTTCGGGGTAAAGGCTCACTGGCAGAGGATCTGAATAAAGACTCCACGGTAACCATGGATCTTGAATATATTGATCTGTACAGCTTGTTTAATAACAGCAAAAAAAGTGGAGATTCAGTCTCTCTGTTGCCGACATTTTTTCCATCACTCAACCTTAAAGCCGGAGTGCTGGTGTGGAATGAGTGGGAATTTAATAATGTTAAACTCGAAACCAGCTGGCATTCTCACGGCATGCTGATTAATGCCTTGAGTTTGCAGAGTCCGTCGTTACAGATTACCGGCCGGGGCAGCTGGCTGACCTCCTGGAAGAACAGACATGAATCCAATTTTAAATTTTTTATAAACAGCGATGATTTTGGTCGTGCCCTGTCCAGCTTAAAACTGGGCGACAGCATAAAAAATGGCAAGCAACAGGCGACGGTGGACTGGCGATGGTTTGATGAACCTTATAATTTTTCCTGGCAGACTGTTCAGGGGAGTTCATCTTTTAAAATTGAGGAAGGTGAAATTAGCGAGCTGGACCCCGGTACCGGCGGCAGATTTGTAGGTCTGTTTAATGTTTTTAAGCTATTTGACCGCTTATCGCTGAATTTCAAAGATGTATCCGGCGAGGGTTTCGCTTTTGATTCGATTGAAGGTGATTTTGAATTCAATGACGGGTATGCTTTCACTCGGAATATAGAAGTAGATGGGGCGGTGGCGGCTATGAAGCTCGGTGGAAAAGTCGGCATGGTGGATAAAGATTATGATCTGACCATGCAGGTGAAACCGCATTCATCCGCCGCCGTATTTACCACCGGCACATTAGCCGGAGGGCCGGTTCTGGGTGCGGGCCTTGTGCTGTTAAATAAGCTGTTCGGTCTGGAGAAAGGCTCTTATAATGAGTATGAAATAATGGGTTCATGGATTGATCCGAAAATAGAAAAAACCCGGTGAGCGTGGTGCAGAGAAAAATTCGAAGCAATGAGCAGGTTCAAGACAGTGTCTAATATCGAATCCGGTATGCCGGCTGCCGGTATCACCCTGAAATCTTTTCTGCTGCTGTCTGTCTTTGTTTCGGGTATGTTGTCGGCAACGATGGCGCACACCGAAATCGGTGCCGGCTTGCAGCGCTTCGAAACTCGGGGATGGAAGCTGGCAGAGGAGCAGTGGGATCTGGTGAAACAGGGCGAACATCTGCTGAAAATGCCGATGATGCATGAGGTGGTCGAGGCCTGGTCACTGCGACAGGGGCAAGTGATCGAATTGCGTTACCCCGGCGGTGAAGAAGGGGAGTTATGGGTTGAAGAGCTGATGGACTGGCTGATCTCGTTAGGCATTGCTTCGCAATATTTGCTTGCCGTACCCGGTAGCGGTGAAGCAGATGTTATTATGATAAAAATATTAAAAACTGGAGATATATCGCGGTGACTAAGGTAGCGGCCATTCAGATGGCATCAGGCCCAAATGTACAGGCAAATTTGGATGAGGCTGAAAAATTTATCAAAATTGCAGTTCTACAGGGCGCGGAACTGGTGGTTCTGCCGGAAAATTTTGCCATTATGGGCATGGCTGAAACTGACAAAGTAGACATTGCCGAGGTATACAAAGAAGGCTTGATTCAGAATTTTCTGGGTGAGCAGGCAGCTAAACACGGCATCTGGCTGGTAGGCGGCACCATACCTATACAATCACGGGATGCTAAAAAAGTTTGTGCGGCGTGTCTGTTGTTTAACGATGCCGGCGAAGTGGTGGCGCGGTATGACAAAATTCATTTGTTTGATGTGACGCTGGCTGAGAGTGGTGAAAGCTATACCGAATCTGAGACCATCGCTTCAGGGGATGAAGTTGTGGTTGCCGAAACTCCTTTCGGTCGCCTGGGTCTGGCTATCTGTTACGATCTGCGTTTTCCTGAAATATTCAGAGCCATGTCTAATTCAGGGGTCGATATTATCGCTCTGCCTTCATCGTTCACCAGTTTGACCGGTAAGGCGCACTGGGAATCGCTGATTCGGGAGCGGGCCATTGAAAATTTATCGTATGTGGTTGCCTCGGCACAGGGCGGTTATCATGTTAATGGTCGAGAAACGCACGGTGACAGCATGATTGTTGATCCATGGGGAATGGTGCTCAATCGCCTGCCTCATGGTACCGGCGTCGTGGTTTCGGAGATTGATCTTACTAAACTGAAGAAAACCCGCAAATTGTTCCCGGCGCTGGAGCACCGGCGTCTGAACTGCAAAATAAGTTATACCTGAATCCGCGGTTAAGCCACGGATTCAGGTTATAGTTAAGTGCACCCAGAGGCTGATGTATTGTTCAGTCAGCCTTTTATCGGAATGTGCGGAAATCCTCGCCGTTCAGGGCGGGGATGAATGCGTTATAGATCACGTAGGTATTTGAATAGCTTGCGGGCTGAGGTCGGTGGTTTTTCCTGAAGCAGTTCACGTTTGGCCTGTCGAATCAGCTGGTTGACATGCTGACGGTCAATCTGGGGGTAGGCGTCGATAATTTCACTGAGGGCGGTTTTATCATTTTCCAGTAAACGGTCACGCCAGCGCTCTATTTTTCTGACGTGTGCGCTGTTGGTGTCGTGCCTGTGCTGGAGATGTTCAACCTGCCTTTTTAACTCTTCACTGTCGATCTGGCGCATTATCTTGCCGATGTACTGACGCTGTCGTTTAAGCCCGCCACGGGACTGTATTTTACGCGCTGTGCGCAGGGCATCATACAGTATCTCGGGCAGGTTCAGGGCATCCAGCTCGCTTTGCTTCATGTCGATTAGGTCTTCACCCAATTTTTGCAGCGCATCGCACTCGCGTTTTACCTGTGACTTACTTGGCGGCAGTTCTGCATCAAATTCGTCTTCAGTAGTCACTGTCATTGAATCCTTGAATGGTGTTCGTGGCGGATTTAAATTTCATGGTTTTATCGGATGGAAATTGTGCCTGATCGAGCTTCATGGTGAGTTGCAGTTCGCCGTCTTTCCATTTATCAACTTTGACCGGTAAATTGTTCAGGCTGGGCGCCAGCCACATAAAAATAGGGCTTTTGTCGGGCGCACTCTCTCTTTCCACTTTTATCGCCTGAATGCTGTTGCCGTTAACTTCAATTTTTTCGATACCATGGGTAATGAAGGTGTAACTTTTAAACTCACCCTTCACCATCATGGTGTATTGCTGGGGCGGCGCATTTTCTGTGGTGTTGAGCATTAGGGGAATCAGGTAGCTGCAAGTGTCCCAGACCGGTTCATCGACATTGAGGCTGAGTGCTTCTCCATAGGCGGTGCCGGTCACGTTACCTTCCAGCTCGCCGTCGGATCCGGACCAATTTATCTCAATCCGGATGTCGCGATTTTTATCATCAGGTGAATCCTGCCGGTAGCTGAATTCGGTTAGCAGCAATTGCTTATGGAGTCTGGAGACAAAGCTGCTTTCATCCAGCTGATCGCTGCGTAGCAGTGCGGCCAGGCCAACGGCTTCGCTGTGCTGCGATATACGCAGGCCATTGTTTTCATGTTGCAGCGTGTAGTCGCTTCGGGCGATAACGATGCCGTATTTTTCCAGGTTATAGCTGGCAGCAAATTCAAGCGGCAGGGCAGAAGCTGTCGAAGATAGAAACGCCAGTAGCAGCAGAGTCGTGCTGAATAAGATTTTCATCGGGGTAAGGTCAGCGTTTCGTGTTGCCATAATGCGGCTTCTTTTACTGGTTTGTTATCAAAGTGGACGTGATTATCAATCAGCCTGAGTCGACCCTCAAGGAACCACATAATGGCGAGCGGATAAATTATGTGCTCCAGTTCTAATACCCGACCGGCAAGTGTTTTTTCGTTTTCATCATCGAGTACCTCTAACTTAGCCTGTATGACCACAGGGCCGCTATCAAGTTCGTTGCTGACAAAATGAACGCTGGCACCGTGCTGACAATGGCCCGCTTCGAGCGCGCGGCGGTGGGTGTGCAGGCCTTTGAATTCGGGCAGTAATGAAGGGTGAATATTAAGAATACGTCCTGCATATTGATCAATGAAAGCCGCCGGCAGGATGCGCATAAAGCCGGCCAGCACAATGAGGTCGGGTTCCAGTTCGGCCACCTGTTGAGATAAGGCGGCATCAAATTGCCGGCGTTCTGCAAACTGGGTGTGGTCGATAACAATAGTCTTGATGCCCGCCGCTTCTGCTTTTTTCAGACCCAAAGCATCAGGGCGATTACTGATAACGGCGCTGATGCGGGCGCGGATTTTATTTTCGGTCACGGCATCAATAATCGCCTGAAGATTGCTGCCCGAGCCTGAGATCAGTATGACGATTGAGGGAGTTCTCACTTGTCAGTGTCGATTATTTGAAAATAACGTCGGCTTTGCCCGATGCCTGAATAATTTCGCCCAGACGCCATGCTTTTTCACCCGCTGCATTGAAGGCGCTGATGATGTTGCCGGCATCTTCCTCGGCGACGATGATAGCCATGCCAATGCCGCAGTTGAAGGTTCGGTACATCTCGTTGATTTCGACATTGCCGTTTTTCTGCAACCAGTCAAACACCGGCGGTAACTGACAGCTCTGCTTGTCGAGGATCGCCCGGGTGTTTTCAGGCAGTACCCGCGGAATGTTTTCCAGCAGGCCGCCACCGGTGATGTGCGCCAGTGCATGCATGGGAATAGTTTTTAATACTTCCAAGATCGAGGCCACATAGATGCGTGTCGGCGCCAGCAGCGCCTCGCCTAGCGTGGTTTTGCCACAGGCCTGATCCAGCGAGGCGTCGCTGACTTCGATGATTTTTCGGATCAGCGAATAGCCGTTGGAATGCGGGCCGCTGGAAGCCAGGGCGATGATGGCATCACCGGCTTTGACTTTCGAGCCATCGATAATGTGCTCTTTCTCCACCACGCCGACGCAGAAGCCCGCCAGATCGTAATCATCCTCGCTGTACATGCCGGGCATTTCAGCAGTTTCACCGCCGATGAGCGCCGCGCCGGACTGGCGACAGCCTTCGGCTATGCCTTCAATGACGCTGGCTGCTATCTCCGTATTCAGTTTGCCAGTGGCATAGTAGTCGAGGAAGAACAGCGGTTCGGCGCCCAGCACCAGAATGTCATTGACGCACATCGCCACCAGATCGATGCCAATGGTGTCGTGTTTGCCCAGCTCTATCGCCAGTTTCAGCTTGGTGCCGACCCCGTCGGTGCCGGAAACCAGTACCGGCTGTTTGTAGCCTTCAGGAATTTCAAACAAGCCGCCAAAACCGCCAATGCTGCCCATTACACCGGGGCGTCTGGTGCTGGCCACGCTGCCGCGAATTTTCTCGATCAGCTGGTTGCCGGCATCGATATCGACACCGGCATCGCGATAACTGAGAGAAGGAGAGCTGTTCTTGTTGGGAATGTTATCCGACATGGGTTAAAACCGGTTTTTTTGTTGACGATTGGTGCATCGCGATGTTCTGATGTTTTAATAGGAGGCTGTCGGATTCAGGATGAATTGGCTGCGGAAGTGGGAGAGCGGCCCAAATCTCCCCGATTTTTCGTTGCGTAGAATAACTATGCGCCTCAAAATCGGGAAGATTTGTGCTCACTCTCCCACTCCCTCGCTTCAATCCCCCTAAACCCGACAGCCTCCTAGAGCATTTTAATGGTGTGATATTGTACACGCTCCTTGCTGTGTGATTGTATAATCTATCGAAATAATCCTCTAGTTAATAATAGTGTGCCTATGGTTTCTCAAAAAATAAGCAGCTTTACCGGCTCAAGTTCGAAAATAGGGCTGACAATGCTTCTGTTCGTCTTCTGGGCATGCCTGTTATCTCCGATGACCGCCTCTGCGGTGGCGGTTGCAGATCTGTTTGAAGTTCGGATGACTGTTCTCGATGAAAGCCGCGAGGTTCGGCGTACGGCGTTGGATGATGGTCTGGTCGAAGTGCTGATTCGGGTTTCCGGTGATAGTGAACTGCTGCAAAAAATCGAGCAGCCCCCGGCTGATGATTACGTGCAGCGGTTTGAGTATTCTGAGCATGATGCTGCGCTGAGCGGCGGCGTGGCGGGTGAGAAATTGCAGCGGCTCTGGGTGCGTTATAACGCGACCAGGGTGCTGGATTTTCTGCGCCGGCAGAACATTCCTATCTGGGGTGAACATCGCAGTCAGACGGTGATCTGGCTGGCGGTACGCGACGGCGGACAGCGCTATATTCTGAAAGAGACCGATAAATCGCCGATTAAAAACAG
This sequence comes from Gammaproteobacteria bacterium, assembly GCA_027858635.1. Taxonomy (GTDB): domain Bacteria; phylum Pseudomonadota; class Gammaproteobacteria; order SZUA-229; family SZUA-229; genus LH-M37. Next base: position 7,415 of record JAQICG010000423.1, read on the forward strand.
CGTCGATGACGCTTTCAGTCGCCGCGGTATACCGGCCATCTGGCCGAAAAATGATGAAGCCGATCAGCAGACCATTCGCTTCGCGGATGTCTGGGCAGGGTTTGCCGAACCACTGCAAAAAGCCTCAAAACGTTACTCAGCGGGATCTATTATCGCCGCCAATCTGGACTGGACGGGCACTGAGTGGAAAGGTGAATGGTCATTATTGATGGCAGATGAGCTTAAAAAATGGAGCCTGAGCGGAGCTGATTATGCCAGCGTGATTGCAAAAGCCGCGGATTTGATTGCCGACACTATGGGGCAAAAATTTGCGGCACTGGAAACTTTCGATGTCTCGCAGCAGAAAAAAGTGATGATGGAGATAGATAAGGTCAGAAGCGTGGAAGCTTTCCGCGCTATTGAAAATTATTTATCCAGCCTGTCGGCCGTACAGTCGGTGCAACTTTCGAAGGTTGAGCCTGAGCGGGTCTTTTTCGAGCTTGCGCTGCGCACTAAAGTCGATGATCTGATCAATCTGATTCAGTCGGGCTCGACACTGGCCCGGCTTTCCGACAGGATGGTCACTCTGTCTATTGATGAAAGCATCACTAATGCGGTTGCAGCCGTGTCTACGACCGACGCGGGTACAGATTCTGAATCTACAGCAGCCACTAATACCGGCGCTAATGCGCAGCCAGCCGCTGTCCTGCAGCAAATCACCTATCGCTTCGAGTTACGTTAGTCGTGTCGCTGTCCAGCAAGGTGGATCAAATATTCAGGCAGTTGCCGCTGCATTTCGGTGTGCGCAATGTGCTGAGTTTCGATACGCTGGTGGCGGGCGCTAACGCGGTGGCGGTGGTTTTTGTGCGGAACTGTGCCTTGGGCGAGGGCTAGAAACAGGTCTACATCTGGTCGGCCGACAGTGAAGACAAGGGCGGCGGAAAAAGTCATTTACTACAGGCTGCCTGCCATCTGGCGGCAAAAAACCAGCGCACGGTGTGTTATTTGCCTGCCGCAGAGATTCTCAATCTGCCGGTGCAGGTGCTCGATGAGCTGGAGCAGCTGGATCTGGTCTGTCTGGATGATATTGAGTTGATGGCGCAATCGCCCGAGTGGGAAGAGGCGCTGTTCGATTTGATCAACCGTATGCGCGAATCGGGCAACAGCCTGTTGCTGGCGGCATCGGTCTCGCCGGAAGCCATGGCGGTAAAATTGCCCGACCTGCGCTCGCGTCTGGCCTGGGGGCCGGTCTTCCAGCTGCAACCTTTGAGCGATGCCGAGAAGCTCGAAGCCCTGCGCATTCGAGCCGGATTGCGCGGCCTGGAACTGCCCGACAACGTGGCAGACTACCTGATACGCCATTACCCACGCGACCTGTTCGGCCTGTTCGAACGGCTCGAAGTGCTGGACACCGCCGCCATGGCAATGCAGCGCCGACTGACGGTGCCTTTCGTCAAATCCGTGCTGGATGATATTGATAGTTAACGGCAAAAACATTCACCGCAGAGGCGCAGAGAGCGCAGAGGCAAAGCTTTTAATTAAGTTTTTACCTACAGTTTTTTAAGGTTTTCTCTGCGTCCTATGCGCCTCTGCGGGGAATAGCTTTTATCTTTGAATTACGCACTCAATCTACCGCATCTTCTTTTTGCTTTCTTGCGCTCAGCCGGGTGTAGAGGACGGTGCCGACAAAAAACAGCAGGCTGAATGCGGTCACGTAGAGGCCGATCATCAGGGTTTCGCCGGCACCGGCGTACCAGATCCCGATAATAAAATAGAAGATCGCCAGATAAATCGACCAGGCGTGGGTATAGGTTTTGCCGTGGAGCAGGCCGCGTAGGGGGAACATGAGCGGGCCGAGTTGCGTCAGGATGATGATCGAGATCAGATGCGCTTCGGTCTTGTTGATCAATAGATGCCAGGCGAAAAGTCCGATCAATAGTCCGAAATAACCGGTCAGGGTTAGCCAGCGGGAGAGCGTGAGATTTGATGTCGACATAAGTTTAATCTTTGAGTTTTTTTGTGGTAGTGGCCACACGGCAGCCCAGTGCGAGGCAGAGTGCGCGCTCTTCCTGGCTGAGCACATTGGGTTCGCTGTCACTGGTGACCCGGCTGGCGCCATAGGGGGTGCCGCCGGTGTGGGTGCTGAGCAGTTCAGTCTGGGTGTAGGGCAGGCCGGTAATCAGCATGCCGTGGTGCAGCAAAGGCAGCATCATGGTGAGCAGGGTGCTCTCCTGACCGCCATGCAGGCTCATACTGCCGGAAAAAACGGCCGCAGGCTTGTCCACCAGCTTGCCGCTCATCCACAGAGGAGTGGTGCTGTCGATAAAGTATTTCATGGCCGCCGGCATATTGCCGAAGTGGGTCGGACAGCCCATGACCAGGCCATCACACTCTCCAAGGTCCCTGAGGCCGGCGTAGAGCGGGCCGTCATCGGGAATGGGGTTCCCGGTCTGCTCGGTATTGGCCGATACCGACGGCACGGTACGAATGCGCGCCTCCATGCCTTCAACCTCCTCGATACCGTGGGCGATGACATTGGCCATTTCGGCGATGGTGCCGCCGGGGCTGTAGTATAAAACCAGTATTTCAGACATTTAAAGTATATCCAGAATTTTTTCAGGGGGCCGGCCAATGGTGGCCTTGCCGTTGTGAATAACGATCGGGCGCTCGATAAGAATGGGGTTCTCGACCATGGCCTGAATCAGTGCATCACGGCTCAGGCTTTCATCAGCCAGATTCAGCGCTGTATAAGGGGCTTCCTGTTGGCGCATCAGATCGCGGGGCTCGAGCGAGAGCAGATCCAGAATCTCCCTGAGTTCGTCCACATCGGGCGGCACACTCAAATATTCGACAATGTCCGCATCAATACCCTTGCTTTCAAGCAGTTGCAGGCTGGAGCGACATTTTGAGCAGTTGCGATTCAGATAAATACGTGTTGAACTCATGATTAACTCCTGAATTAAGCTATAGAAGCTTACTGGAAGTGACACAGGGGGAAAAGCTAAATGTAAAATTTAGTCTCTGTTTGCAGTATACGGTTACATTCTCAAATTTTTGTGGCTATAATCGGTAGCCAATTGAGATGAACAATAACAAATACTTTTTTAATACTGGAGTACTACATGATGCAAACAACAGCCATACAAACAACAACGCGACTGCTTTTTGCAGCCCTTCTAAGTCTAGGCCTGATGACAGGTTGTGCAACTACCGGCGAAACAGAACCCACTGCTGCAGAAGCCATTGCGGCAGCCAAATCAGCGAATGCAGAAGCCAAGGCTCTGGGTTTTGAGTGGAAACCGACTCAAGGTCTTATCGATTCAGCTGAAGAAGCGCTGGCTGAAGGCAACGAAGAAGAAGCTAAAGCTTTAGCCAATGAAGCCAGAAGACAGGCTGAGAATGCAATCGCACAAGCAATGGTTGCAGAAGAGGCTATGAGCGATGCTGACAAGGCTGCATTAGCCGATGCTGAGTCAGATATGTCTGATAGCAAGCAGATGGGCGCAGCGGCAGGTGTAACCAGCTACTCTGTTGTAGGCGGCGATAACTTGTGGAATATTTCAGGCAAAGATCAGGTTTATGGTAATTCTTACCAGTGGCCACTGATTTACAAAAACAACCGTAACAAAATCAAGGATGCCGATCTGATCTATCCCGGCCAGGTATTTGATATTGATCAAAACCCTTCATCTTCAGCAGTTGATGCAGCCGTTAACCATGCTAAAACACGTGGTGCATGGTCAGTGGGTGATGCAGAAGAATCTGATCTAGATTATCTGGCGCGTTAATTTGACCCCGGATATGTGATTAAAAAAGGCTCGCTTGCGAGCCTTTTTTTTCGACCTGAAAATGTTGTATCCTGAAATGATTCAATGAAAGTCTATTCGCCCACTTCACAAACAACCGCTCGTTTATAGGATTGTAATTGATGTTATGCAAACGCTATTTGATTTCCGGGCAGGTGCGGGGCGTCTTTTACCGCAGCAGTGCGCAGCATCAGGCAAACCTGCATGGCCTGCGCGGCTGGGTGCGAAATTTGCGCGATGGTCGGGTGGAGCTGCTGGCCTGTGGCGATGAGACGGATCTCATTGAAATGGAAAAATGGCTACAAATAGGCCCGGAAGACGCAAAAGTGTCTAATATAGAACCAATAGAAGAAACGCCGGAAGCGATTCCCGATACTTTTGAAGTAAGACCAACCTCATCACTGTGACTGTCACAGAGCGAATATTATGAATGCCGTGGTAAAAAATACAATGAATCGCAAGCTGGATGTACATGAAATTCTGACCTGGCTGGAACAGGATGGAATGGTGACAGCCGATAATGCGCACATGCTGCGTCTGCTGGCAGAAGGAAAGGCGCTCAAGGACAAGCATCCGCTGGAAATCATTGCTGAACGTAACTGGGCGGATGAGAAAAAACCGCGCCATCTGACATTGGACACCCTGACAGAGTGGTTCGCCGAGCGCGTGGGGCTGTCCTATTTAAGAATCGATCCCCTGAGCGTGGATGTCTCCGGCGTTACCAGGGTGATGTCTTTTGCCTATGCGGAGCGTTTTAATGTGCTGGTGGTCAAGGTGGAGCCGCACTCCATCACGGTGGCCACCGCCCAGCCTTTCGATCGTGACTGGGAAAGCGAACTCAGCCGGTTGCAGAACAAAGAGTTCAAGCGGGTGATCGCCAGCCCGGAAGAGATACGCCGTTATCGGATGGAGTTTTATACCGTATCGAAATCGGTGTTTGGCGCGCAGAATGATATGCAGCCGGGACCGGGCAATCTGCAAAATCTGGAATCGCTCATGGAGCTGGGGCGCGTCGGCAAGCTGGACGCGAATGATCAGCACGTGGTCAATATTGTGGACTGGTTGCTGCAATATGCCTATGACCAGCGCGCCAGTGATATCCATCTGGAGCCGCGGCGTGAAATGAGTATCGTGCGTTTCCGCATCGATGGCGTGCTGCACGAGGTTTATCAGATACCGACGCCGGTGATGGCGGCAGTATCCAGTCGCATTAAAATTCTGGGGCGAATGGATGTCGCCGAAAAGCGCCGTCCTCAAGATGGTCGCCTGAAAACTCGCAACCCGGACGGGCAGGAAATTGAGCTGCGTCTGTCCACCATGCCCACCGCTTTTGGCGAGAAGCTGGTGATGCGTATTTTTGACCCCGAAGTGCTGGTGCGTAATTTTCAGGAGCTGGGTTTCAGCAGCCGGGATGATGAGATGTGGCAGGCCATGATTCATCAGCCCAATGGCATCATTCTGGTCACCGGCCCGACGGGTTCGGGTAAAACCACCACGCTGTACTCGTCGCTCAAGCAGCTGGCCAGGCCTGATGTAAACGTCTGCACCATCGAAGACCCGATCGAGCTGGTCGAACCCGCCTTTAACCAGATGCAGGTGCAGAAAAACATCAACCTGGATTTCTCCAGCGGGGTGAAAACCCTGCTGCGGCAGGATCCGGACATCATCATGATCGGTGAGATTCGCGATATGGAGACTGCTGAAATGGCTATTCAGGCCGCACTCACCGGGCATCTGGTGCTGTCCACGCTGCATACTAACGACGCGCCTTCGGCCATTTCACGGCTGATGGATATCGGCGTCGCGCCCTACCTGATCCAGTCTTCGGTGATCGGGGTGATGGCGCAGCGACTGGTGCGAACCCTGTGTCCGCACTGCAAACAGCCGGTTGAAATTGATGACGATGTCTGGCGTCCACTGGTCGCGCCCTGGAAATCCAAAAAGCCCGAGAACGCTCAAAAGCCGGTAGGCTGCCTGGAATGCCGCAACACGGGTTATCAGGGGCGTATCGGCATCTATGAGATGTTCACCTTTAGCAAGGCGACCAAAAAACTCATCACCGTGGACTGTGATATCGGAGCCCTGCGCCAGCAGGTACTCAAAGACGGCCTTATCCCCATGCGCCTCAGTGGCGCCAACAAGGTGGCGAGCGGTGTGACCACCATTGAAGAGGTGATGAGAGTCTCTCCCCCACCGCTGGATGTCTGAAATTTGCCGCCGTCATCAAATAAAGGCACACATAAAACCTGATTTCTTCTTTATTAGCAAAAGGTTATAATTCAGCTCCAAATGAATATGGAGTTGATTATGTCTTACTATTTCTCAAAAATTGTTGATGATTCCTTTGATAATGCGATTGAGCGTGTTACCGGTCTGCTGAGTGAAGAGGGTTTTGGTGTACTCACCACCATTGATGTCGCCGGCACTTTGAAAAAGAAACTGGATGTGGATTTTCAGCGTTACACCATACTGGGCGCCTGTAATCCCGGCTATGCGCACAAGGCATTAAGCGCCGAAGACAAAATCGGCACCATGCTGCCGTGTAACGTCATTGTTCAGGAAACGAAGGATGGCAAGACTGAGATCGCCGCTGTTGATCCGATGGCCTCGATGATGGCGATTGAGAATCCGGCTCTGGGTGCCATTGCCACTGAAGTGCGCGAAAAACTGAAAACCGTGATTGATCACTTATAAGCCGATCACTCATAACGGCGGGGTCGCTGGATATTGTTGTGGCACTAAATATCCCGGCGACCTGCTCAAATTTAATTTATATACATTCTTACCGGAAATAAATATGGCTCAACCAGAAATTACAATTTATTCAAGCAAATTTTGCGGCTTTTGTGTAGCGGCGGAAAGGCTGTTCAAGAGCAAAGACATTGAATATAAACTGATTAAGGTCGACGAAGATCCCTCCCAGTTTGAGCACATGATAGAAATTACCGGACGTCGCACAGTGCCGCAGATATACATTGGTGAGTACCACGTCGGTGGCTTTGACGAGCTTACAGCAATTAACCAAACGGGCGAATTAAAAGCTCTGCTTGAGTC
>JAQICG010000188.1 GCA_027858635.1 Gammaproteobacteria bacterium
ATCATGCCATCACTTTGGATTCTGACCGCCAGTGTGCCACTATCATCAATGGCCTGATAACGGGCATCATTTTGTGTAAAAGGCGAGTCAAACTGGTGTTTCAGTTCCACAGTCGGGGACTGGAATAAGGGGAACACTACCCAGAGCAGGTAAAAGAAAATCAGCACAATAGCAAAGATCACGCTAATACCGCCAAGGCCAATGGTATATCGGGCCAGTTTGTCGACAATAGCCCGTTTACGCTGGCGCCAGTTCTGCTCAGTGATGCTGGTGTGTTTCATGCGCGGTATTGTATTACTAATTTATGACAGTTTTGTTACAAATGTGGTTATTGCCCCAAACTATAGGGTAGGGCGTTGATTTGATTATGATTGTGGATAATCACAGATCAAGTCAGAAAACACCAGATCTTTTACCGGTTGGGCTGAAGCGGGATGCATGGCCTCAGCGTCTCTGCGGTGAAAAAGGGTTTAAGACGTAGGTTGTGATGACACAGGATACCCAATGGTTTTCGTTTAATTCACCTTTGTTGGGGTTCGTGCTTCAAGCCAGCCTATGTTCCGCCATCAGTGGGTTTAATTAAAAAACAAAAAAAGGCCGCATTAAGCGGCCTTTTTCAGGTTATGGCTGGTTAAGCTTAATCAAGCTTGGCCAGTTCTCTTTCCGCAATTTTGGCGGAGAGGGGAACATAACCGTCCTTGATCACTACTTTTTGACCCGATTTCGACAATACCATCTTGATGAACTCGCGCTCTAAAGGTGCTATTGGCTTGTTGGGGTGTTTGTTTATGTAAATATACAGGTAACGAGATAACGGATAGCTGTTATCAAGCGCATTTTCGGGAGTGGCTTCAATAAATGGTTTTCCTTCTTTTTTGCTGAGAGGAACAGCTTTGACACCCGAGGTCTTATAACCGATACCTGAATAACCGATGCCGTTGAGCGAAGAGGAAACGGACTGAACGACTGATGCTGAACCGGGCTGTTCATTTACACTATTTTTATAGTCACCTTTGCACAGAGCTTTTTTCTTGAAATAGCCGTAGGTGCCCGATACCGAGTTGCGACCGTATAACTGAATGCTGCGATCTGCCCATGAACCCGTCAGGCCGAGGTCGCCCCATCGGGTTATGTCTGCATCGGCACCGCATTTACGCGTGGCTGAAAAGATAGCATCTACCTGTGGAATAACTAAGCCTTTGATGGGGTTATCCTTGTGAACATAGACGGCCAGAGCGTCGATAGCGACACGAATAGCAGTGGGTTTGTAACCATAGCGTTTTTCAAAAGCGGCGACCTCTTCACTTTTCATCTTGCGACTCATGGGGCCTAGCTTGGAGGTGCCTTCAGTCAATGCCGGTGGCGCTGTGGAAGAGCCGGCGGCCTGTATTTCGATGCTGACATTCGGGTATTCACGTTTAAACTCTTCGGCCCAGAAAGTCATCAGGTTTGCCAATGTGTCTGAACCCACGCTGCTCAACTTGCCTGATACGCCACTGACGGCTGAGTAATCAGCCAGTTTAGGGTCTACTTTTACTTCAGCGACAGCGCTGCCTGCATAGATTGCTGCAATTAAACTTACTAAGGTGATTGAACGATTAAATTTCATTGTTTCGAACTCCGGTTTATTTAACTCGGGTGAATTATGGAGAGGTTATGTGACAGTTGTGTGAATGTAAGATTACATGTAGATGACAGAGTGTAAAAATTGTTCACCGCACGGGCGCCTGTGCGGTGAATGCATCTACTTGATGCTCAAGCCCGGCTAACTGCATCATTTTCCTGAAAAATGATTCGCGCGGCGGGGAAAAAGCAGCAGAATTCGGAGCCTTTGCCCGGTTCGCTTTCAATATGTAATTCTGCATCATGGCGACGCAGTACCTGTTTTACAATCGCCAGGCCGAGGCCGGTGCCGCCGCTGGAGCGGGAGCGGCCCACATCTACGCGGTAAAAGCGTTCGGTTAGGCGGGGCAGGTGCATACTGGCGATGCCCGGGCCGTTGTCACGTACACAGAAGCGCACTGAGTCGCCATAGGGTAACCAGGCGATATTAATTTCGCCGTCTTCCGGGGTGTAATTCACCGCGTTAGCCACCAGATTATTAAAGGCGCTATAAATCTCTTTTTCGATACCCCTGAGTTTAAAGCCAGCGTCGATATCGAGCTTGATGGTATGCCGACACTGACTGAGCTGTTCGGCTTCGGCGGCTATGCTTTTTAGCAGGCTGGCAACATTGATGATCGAGCTGCTACTCAAATTGTTGGCCGGGCCGGTATCGAGGCGCGATAGTAGTAGCAGGTCTTCAACCAGTGATTTCATACGCTGCGCCGGTGCTTCTATGCGCTCAACATAATCTTTTAAGGTCTCCCTGTCACACTGTTCACTGTCTTTCATGGCCTCCAGATAACCCATA
>JAQICG010000160.1 GCA_027858635.1 Gammaproteobacteria bacterium
GTGCTCACTCTCCCATTCCCTCGCTGCAATCCCCCCTAAACCCTCCTGGCCGCGCGCTCTAAATCCACGCTTTTATGAGTGATTAATAGACGTTAAAACACTACTAGTCAATGAGTAGCATCTCATTATTCTTTTTCATCTTAAAATGCCCCACTAACTCTATGTATAGTATCAGCTTCTGCGGCTGCTTACCTACTGAAAATCTGGAGGTAACCGGAAGATACTGAAATTAGCTAGAAATGGCTGTGTGCGTGGTTCAAATTGCTCCTCGGAATATGTAAATAAACGCGGCACCGAGGAGGCGCTTGAAAACCCCTGGCTCGCTATGGCCGGCAACCCCCCGGTTTCACCGCCTCGATGCTGGCCGATAAGACATAATCCTCCACACCCCGGCCAGGTGCCCAATCCTTGATGAATTCCCGGGATTCATCCTGGGGCGAGATTTTTATCTCGCTGAAGCCGCAGTCCGCGAGGATGGTTTCCAGTTCCGAAATCAGCGAAGCACCGGCCATGCAGCCGGAATAGAGTTGCAGGTCATCGCGGATTTCATCGGGCAACTCGGTGCCGGCGACCACATCAGAAATCGCCAGGCGGCCACCGGTTTTGAGCACGCGGAAAGTCTCGGCAAAAACCCGCGCCTTATTCGGCGAAAGATTGATCACGCAGTTGGAAATAATCACGTCCACGCTCGCATCCGCCACCGGCAGATTCTCGATTTCACCCAGGCGGAATTCGACCTGATGGTACAGGCCGCGGCTGGCATTGTCCCGGGCCTTGCTGATCATGACAGGGGTCATGTCCACGCCGATCACGTGGCCCTGCTCACCGGTTTCAGCGGCGGCCAGAAAGCAGTCAAATCCGCCACCACTGCCCAGATCAAGCACGGTTTCACCGGCTTTGATGCTGGCGATGGCGCGCGGATTGCCGCAGCCGAGGCCCATATCGGCGCCGTTGGGCACGGCGGCAAGGTCGTCTGCGCTGTAGCCCAGACGGGTGGAGACCAGGGTGTTGATGGCGTCATCTGAAGAGACGCCGCAGCAGCTGGAGGTTTCGCCGCAGCAGTCCCCGCTGTTGCTGGCTTCGGCCACCTGCGAGTAGCTGGCACGTACATTCTGGCGAATATCATCGGCGTTTTTATGATCCATGGGAGTCCTCAGGGTTATAAATGGGGTTTGACTGGCGTTGGTGAACAACGCGGATACCTCGGCCAGCGTAGAAGGATTAATCGAACAAAAGATCTGTTTGCCCTGGCGCTGCATCTCAATCAGCCCGGCACGATGCAGCTCCTTGAGGTGGTGTGACAGGGTGGAGGCGGCGATGTTCAGCCGGCTGCTCAGATCACCCACGCAATACTTCATCACCTCATCGGTCGAGCAGCGCGTGCCCGTGCCCGATTCGCAGCAGCCGGCCAGCAGGCTGAAAATCTGTAGCCGGTGCGGGCTCGAAAGTGCCTTGAAAATACCGGCGTGACGATCAAGCTCAATGGTTCTATAGTTCGACATCTGTCGAATTATAGTCCAGAAGGGCTATTTATGGCAAACATTATTTACCGTTCAACTGGCTTTGTGATAACTTGATAAGATCACTGGAGCGAGTCATGTTAAGCAGCCTATCCGACGAAGAAATCAGACAGATCAAGACAACAATGATTGAACTCGAGCTGGAGCATCACGATCTGAACATGCTGATCGAGCGGCTGGTTCGTGAGCCCGGTTACGAAGAGCTGTACATCAAGCGACTGAAAAAACATAAATTACAGCTGAAAGATCAGCTGGTCAGGCTGGCTGACAGGTTGATCCCCGATATTTTAGCCTGAACTCTCAACCATGAAAGAAAGCATAATGAAATTTTGTAGCGCCTGTGGCGAAAAAGTGAACTGGGTTATGCCTCAGGGCGATAACCGCAACCGGTATGTGTGTGTCAGCTGTGGCGTTATTCATTACCAGAACCCGAATATTGTGACCGGCTGCATTCCTGAGTGGCAAGGCGATATCCTGCTGTGCCGTCGCTCTATCGAACCACGAAAAGGCCTGTGGACCCTGCCCGCAGGGTTTATGGAAAATTACGAAACCAACCGGGAAGGGGCCGCGCGCGAGGCGATGGAAGAGGCCAATGCCGAGATGCGTGATCTGAAATTATTCAGCATGTTCAGCATTCCCCACGTCAATCAGATCTACACCATCTACCGCGGCGAACTGCATCAGGGGCTGGCCAGTGCCGGTGAGGAGACGCTGGAAGTGGCTCTGGTGAGTGAAGAAGATATTCCCTGGCAGGCGCTGGCTTTTCCGATGGTGGTTGAAAGCCTGAAACTGTATTTCGATGACCGCCGCAAAGGCAAATTTGAAACCCATTATGGTGAAATAGTGAAACAGGATGACGGCGAACTGGAAGTCACGATGATTTAGCGGGCGGGTTACTGATTCAGGTTTTCGATTTTTAGCGGGAAGCCGGTTGCAACCGGCATGGCAAAGATTTTCGTGTAAAAGGTGTATTCGGCATCCAGTGTCTGCTGGATGGTTTCGGCTTTTCTGAAGCCGTGCTGTTCGCCTTCGAAGGCGAGGTAGGCGACCGGGATGTTCTTGTCCTTGAGGGCGGCAAACATTTTTTCGGCCTGTGCTTTGGGCACCACTTTATCCTCAGCGCCCTGAAAGAAGATCACCGGGCAACTGAGTTGGTCGACATGGTTGATGGGTGAGCGTTGCTGGTAGAGCTGTTTGTCTTGCGGATAGGGGCCGACCAGGCGCTCAAGGTAACGCGATTCAAATTTGTGGGTGTCGTCAGTGAGCGATTCCAGATCACCAATGCCGTAGTAGCTGGCACCGGCGGCGAAGGTGTGGTGGAAGGTGAGGGCGCATAAAACCGTGTAGCCGCCCGCGCTGCCGCCCTTGATAATCAGCCGGGCTGGATCGGCCAGCCCCATTTCGACCAGATGCTGCGCACCGTCGCAGCAGTCTTCCGCATCACGTACTCCCCAGTTGCCGTTGAGCCTCTCCCGATAGCGGCGTCCAAAACCGGTGCTGCCACTGTAGTTGACATCGAGCAGGGCAAAACCGCGCGAGGTCCAGTATTGCTTGCGCAAGTCCAGTGAAGCTTCGGTCATGGCGGTGGGGCCGCCGTGGGTTAGCACAATCAGGGGCGGTTTTTCATCAGGGGGCGCCGAAAAATCCTTGTTGGCGGGGGCGTAGTAAATGGCAAAAGCCTCATCTCCGTGACGAGTAGGGAACCGGATGCTTTGTCCGTAGGAAAAATAGTCGGAATCAAGCCGGGTTTCGCAGGCGTGACGCAGACTCTGGTGCTGCCCGCCCCGGTAGCTGATGACGGCAGGAAAACTGCTGGCGGAGGCGGCGATAAAGCTGAAATGCTCGCCGTCGGCCTGAATTGAACCGAAGCTGTTCCAGTCAGTATCGACGGGGGTGAGAGCGCCGTTGCAGGTATTGAGTAGCGCCAGGCCGGCAACCCCATGGTCAATGGGTGCGCAGAGGATAAGGTCGTCCCGGCAGAAGGCGTAGCTGGACTGGGCAAACACCCACTGGGGTCGGCCGAACTCCTGCTGTTCATGGCTGACGGCATGAATTGAGTCGGCCTGATAGCGATACAGGGTCCACCAGCCGGAGAGGTCGGAAATGAAATGCAGCTGGTTATTTGGTGACCATTGGGGCTGGCAGAAGGAGACGTTATCCGATTCGGGATGCTGAATGGTTTTAATGTCATGTAGCTGATGGTCATCATCGATATCGGCCAGCCAGAGCGTGGTTTTGTCCCAGGGCATATCGGGATGATCCCAGCATAGCCAGCTCAATTGTTCACCGTTATGACTCAGTCGCGGGCTGGCGTAGAAATCGTGGCCTGAATGGAGGCTGGAAATTACATGAGTATGTAGATCAATCGAAATCAGACTGTTTTCGGGTTCGTCGGCTCCGGGGTGATCCTGTTGCTGCACACAGATCAGCCGCTGGCGCTGCGCATCGAATTGCAAGTCCGCGTAACAGCAGTCACTGCTGCGGGTGACGGCGACAGGTGCAGCATCTGGGGTGCAGAAATAAATATTCTGATCATTGTCATTGACGAAATAAACGCTACTATTAGTGATGCAATATACGCCACCCCCGTATTCATGTACGCGCGAGCGGGCGCTATAAGGTGGACTGATCAAGTCACGGTTACTGCCTGAAGAATGCTTTATGATGACGCAACGGCCCTGCTCATCCGGCCGTCGTTCCAGCCAGTATGTGCCTGTGGGGTGTAGCCGCAGCTCATCAAGGGAGACGCTGTTCGCGGTGACCACGCTGCTGGTTATAGGCGATTGCCAGGTGCCGAAGGCGGATATTATTTTTTCATTCATGGTTTTAATGGCCCGGCAAAAATGTAGTCGTTGCACCAACTAGCTGATAGTATTGTGCAGCAGAGAAATGGAAATAAATTTTAATGTTAATAGAGCTTTCAGTCATCTTGGTAGTGGTCGGTGTTTTAATGCTGGCCGTCGGCATATTTATTGCCAGGCAGTATACTCTTCGAGCTAAATTGCTCACCGCCTTCCTGATGATTGTAATGAGCTCTCTGGGTGTGCTCACTCTGCTCGACGGGCGCATTATGCAGGAAACACTGAGCAAAAGCGCGCAACAATCGTTGACCTCAGCCAGTCGGGTCTATGCAAATCGGCTGGATGAATTTAACCGTGTGCATATCAGCTCAATTAAAGCCGAATCAAGTTTACCTTCCATCGTTAATGCCGTGGCAAAAATTAAAAGTGATTCGTTGCAAAACAGGCGCGAATTATTGCGAGCCCTGCAATCAAAGCAAAACAGCATGGTTACCTCCTACGCGATACTTAATACTAACGGCGTTAATGTGGCGGATACCCGCAAGAATAATATTGGCATGGACGAAAGTACAGCGCCCTATTTTCTTGAAGCCATCAATACAAAGGAGCCTTATTACTCATCCGTTGTTTTTGATGACAACGATGAAGCGTTGATCTATTTCAGCAGTCCGATTATTGATGCCAAAGGCGCGATTGCAGGTGTGTTGCGGGCCAGCCATAAAGCTGAAGTGCTGGAGAGAATTATAATGAGTGCGCGAGGCCTGGCCGGCCAGGGTTCATTTGCGATACTGCTGGATGAGAACCTGTTAAGACTAGTTCATGGGCGTCGAAATGATCTGCAATATACGTTGGCGGAAAAGCTCAGCGATGACAAGATCGAAACCTTGCATCAGCAGAAAAGAATACCCTCGGTAATATCAAACAACGATGCCGAAGATCCGATCTGGCTGGAAGGGGTGCGTTCTGCTGCAGGCAGCGCAAATCTGCTCGAAGCCAACTTTTATGGACTGGGCACGGTGCCGTATTTAGCTTCGGTGGTGAAGCTGGAAAGTACTCCATGGTCATTAATATTTGCCCAGCCGCAGGATGTGTTCCTGCAGCCGATGGACGAACAGCTGAGCAGCTCCTTAATTCTGGCCGCTACAATAGCCGTGGTTGTTATTTTAATTATGCTGGGGGTAACGCAGTTTCTGCTGGGCCCTATACGTCGATTAACCGACGTAGTGCAGACGATAGGCAAGGGTGATTTTAAGGTCATCGCTAACGTAGAAGCAGATGACGAAGTCGGCGGCCTGGCTAAAGCGTTTAATAGCATGACGCTGAATATTAATGAGCTGGTGGTTAATCTGGAAAGTGAAATTGAGCAGCATAAATTAACCGCCGATCATCTGAGGAAACTGTCGCAGGCGATAGAGCATAGCCCGGTGCTGGTAATGATTACCGATCTGAAAGGCGAAATCGAATATGTGAATCCGCAATTTTGCAAGGTGACAGGTTATAGCGCTGAAGAAGTGATAGGAAAAAATCCGAGGTTTTTGAGCTCGGGCAGTACACCTTCGCAGCAATATGCCAGCATGTGGAATGCCATGCAGGAAGACCGTATATGGAGCGGCGAGATTTATAACAAAAAAAAGAATGGTCAATGTTACTGGGAGAACATGACCATTTCGCCGGTAAAAAATGTCGCGGGCGTGAAAACCCACTATCTGGCCATCAAAGAAGATATTACCCTGCGTAAGGATTATGAAGATAGGCTGCTGTATCAGGCGAGCTATGACAAGTTAACCGATCTGCCTAACCGTTCGCTGGCTTATGACCGCCTGCAGCATGCCCTCGCCACCGCCACGCGCATGAAAAAACATGTCGCAGTTATGTATCTGGATTTTGACCATTTCAAAAATATAAACGATACCCTGGGCCATGCTGCAGGCGACAAATTCCTTATTAAAATGGCAGGGAGACTCACCGGCTGTGTGCGTGACGTAGATACAGTGGCTCGATTGGGTGGCGACGAGTTCCTGATTGTGCTGGCAGAAATTGGCAATGACGACAGCGAAGGCGAGCATGAGTATGAGGCGTTTATTCAGCAGAAAACCAGAGAAATTCTCGAACGCGTCTCTCAGCCCTGCACCATTGATAATATGGAGTTTTCAGTGACAGTCAGTATCGGCGTGGCATTGTATCCCCGTGATGGCGATGATCCGCATATGTTGCTGCGTAACGCAGATACAGCCATGTATCGCAGCAAGAGTAAGGGCCGGAACACTTTTGAATTATTCTCACCGGAGATGAGTGACACGGTTTTCCAGCGCCTGGAAATCGAAACCCGATTGCGTTACGCCCTGGAGAATAAAAAATTCAATCTGAAATACCAGCCATTGATGGCGGCACATTCCAGAAAAATAGTGGGTGCCGAAGCTTTGATACGATGGGAAGACGAAGAGCTGGGCAAAGTTTCACCTGAAATATTTATTCCTTTTGCCGAGGAGAGTGGGCTTATCGTCGGTATCGGTGAATGGGTGCTGGACACCGCCTGTCGAGATATCAGGCAGTTGCAGGATGAGGGTTATGGTACCGATTTTTATTTTGCTATCAATCTCTCCAGCCGACAGATCAGAGATAAAGATTTTTCTGGTCTGATCGCCGCTATGTTAATTAAACATGGAATATCCGGTGACTGCCTGGAGCTCGAAATCACCGAACGTTTGCTGATGAAGGATGTGCCTGAAGTTGTGACGACGCTGAACAGCTTCAAGGAGATGAAGGTCAGGTTGTCGATTGATGATTTTGGTACTGGATATTCATCACTGAGTTATTTAAAACGTTTCCCCTTCGACGTGCTTAAAATTGATCAGTCATTTGTCCGGGACATTGGTAAAAACGCAGACGATACCGCATTATGTGAAGCGATTATTGCGATGGCGCACAGCCTGGGACTGAGCCTGATCGCTGAAGGCGTAGAGACCAGAGAACAATATGAATTTCTGCGTGAACGTGGCACGGAAATAGTGCAGGGCTACTACATGGGCAAGCCAACTGACTTTGCAGAATTCAGAGAACTGTTAGGCTGCACGCTTGAGTACTGTTAGTTTTTTTGGTTGGATTTATTAAAAACTTTTTTCACCGCAGAGGCGCAGAGAGCGCAGAGAAAACCTTTTTTATAAAATTAATTCA
>JAQICG010000236.1 GCA_027858635.1 Gammaproteobacteria bacterium
GGAAACCCCCCGCCCTGCTCAACAACGGCCATCGGGTTTTTCTTTAGTTCTGATATGCTGGTTGTTACATCAGCTAAAACACTATGGACCATTTGCATTCTCCAATATGACCACTTAAACGACCTGATTATAGGTCTTATAAGTAATAATGTAAAGTTTCGCGGCAGTAGCCCAACAGCAAGTAGCCCGGATGTAGCGTAGCGTAATCCGGGAAAACTATCTCATGGCTTAACATCCCGGATTCCGTTGCACTTCATCCGGGCTACAACTCGGTAGGGTGTAATAAACGCGGTGCATAACACCATAAGTCATGTTTTTCTCTGCGCTCTCTGCGCCTCTGCGGTGAATGCCTTTTTTTATTAAAAAGCACAAGCAACCATAAAACAACAACAGGCAGAAAGCAGCCTGAAATTTAACTGCCAACTGCCAACTTTCTTTACAAGATATAGCCGCGCTCTTCATGCTGGGTAATATCCAGACCCTGTGTCTCCTGCTCTTCACTGACGCGCAGCCCAACTACTCGATCTATCAGTTTGAGAAGTCCGAAGCTGATCACTGCGGTCCAGATCAGGGTCGCCAGTATGCCGATCAGCTGCACCCCGACCTGTCCACTCATGGTCACCCCTTCGGCCAGGCCGGTACCGCCGAAGCCCGAGGCAACAAAGATACCGGCGAGAAAGGTGCCGAGCATACCGCCGACGCCGTGCACCGGAAAGACGTCCAGTGAGTCGTCGATTTTCAGCGTGCGTTTGATAAACACGGTCGCATGAAAACAGACAAAACCGGCGCTGATGCCGATGAACATGGCTGCCGCGGGGCCGACGAATCCCGAGGCGGGGGTGATGGTGCCCAGACCCGCGACCATGCCGGTGACAATGCCCAGAGCACTGGGTTTGCCGAACTTGATCCACTCGATGGCCGACCAGGTTAAGGCGCCACAGGCGGCGCTGATGTGGGTGACCAGGATGGCCATGCCCGCATCGCCGTTCGCCGCCACCGCACTGCCGCCATTGAAACCAAACCAGCCTACCCAGAGCATGCCGGCGCCGGTCAGGGTCATGGTCATGTTATGCGGCATCATTGGCGTGCCCGGAAAGCCCCGGCGATTGCCCAGCACCACGGCGGCGACCATCGCGGCCACGCCTGCGGTGATATGCACCACGGTGCCACCGGCGAAGTCGAGCAGCCCCATTTCAGCCAGCCAGCCGCCGCCCCAGACCCAGTGACAGATCGGCAGATAGACCAGCGTTGACCACAGCACACTGAACAGCAGCATGGCTGAAAATTTCATGCGTTCGGCAAAGCCGCCCACAATCAGCGCCGGGGTGATAATGGCGAAGGTCATCTGGAACATGACAAAGGTGGTTTCGGGCAGAGTGCCACTGATTGAATTGCGGGTGACGTCGCTGAGAAAGACGTTGCTCAGGCCGCCGATCCAGCCATTCATGCCGCCGCCATCGCCAAATGCCAGGCTATAGCCATAAAGTACCCACAGTACCGACACCACACAGGCGATGGCGAAACACTGCATCAGTACCGATAACACGTTCTTGGCTCGTACCAGACCGCCGTAAAACAGCGCCAGCCCAGGCAGCGACATGAACAGCACCAGCGCGGTCGAGGTCAGTATCCATGAGGTGTCACCACTATCTATATCCTGTGCCAATACCAGTTGTGGCAACAACAATAATGCCGCGCCCACAAGCCCCTTCAAGCCTGAAAATAATTTCATTTTTATATCCGGTTCATATATTTATTTTTTTCTTTTACAAGGCTTCGTCACCAGACTCGCCGGTACGAATCCGAATTGCCTGTTCAATGGCCATAACAAATATTTTTCCGTCACCTATTTTTCCGGTATTGGCCGCGCCACGGATGGCATCAATCACGGCTTCAACCTTGTCATCGGAGACAGCGGTTTCGACTTTCACCTTGGGCAGAAAGTCCACCACATATTCCGCGCCCCGATATAGTTCGGTATGGCCTTTCTGGCGACCAAAACCTTTGACTTCTGAAACGGTGATGCCCTGCACCCCGATTTCAGATAAAGCTTCGCGCACATCATCCAGCTTGAACGGTTTAATTATTGCTTTAATCAGTTTCATTAGATCACCTGTAGTTTTTAATTTTTCGACTCATTATGTCGTGCCTGCCTTGCAACGCAATCAGGCCTGCAATAAATCCAAGTCATAAGCTTTTTACCACATCCACTAAATAATGGCATCAAGCAAAAAAGCCGGGCACCTAGGTGCCCAGCTAAACATTACCAGCAGGAGTCTATTTATTTGCCGGTAAATTCCGGATAGGCTTCCATCCCGCACTCAGCGAGATCGACGCCTTCATACTCTTCTTCCTCACTGACACGAATGCCCATGAGCGCCTTGATTGCCAGCCACACCAGCAGACTGGCGCCAAAGACCCAGACAGCGATGGTCAACATACCCACCAGCTGGCCACCGAATGTGGCTCCGTCATTGGTCAGCGGTACGGCCATCAGACCCCAGATACCGACCACACCGTGCACTGAGATCGCACCAACGGGATCATCGATACGCAGCTTGTCCAGGGTTACGATGGAGAACACTACCAGCAGACCGCCGAAAGCACCGATCAGGGTTGCCACCAATGGCGTGGGTGTGGAGGGTTCAGCGGTAATCGCTACCAGACCGGCCAGTGCACCATTCAATGCCATGGTCAGATCAGCCTTGCCGAACATGATGCGAGCCAGAATAATCGCAGCCACTACACCACCGGCAGCGGCGGCATTAGTATTCAGAAACACCATCGCTACCGAGTTGGCATTGGCAATATCACCCAGCTTCAGCACCGAGCCGCCGTTAAAGCCAAACCAGCCCATCCACAGAATGAAAGTACCCAGTGTCGCCATCGGCAGGTTCGCGCCGGGAATGGCATTTACCTGACCGTCCGGGCCGTATTTGCCTTTGCGTGCACCCAGTACCAGCACACCCGCCAGCGCCGCACAGGCACCCGCCAGATGCACAATGCCGGAACCCGCGAAGTCGGAGAACCCGAAATCATCACCCAGATTGTACAAACCAAAGACCGATTCACCGCCCCATGTCCAGGCGCCTTCCATTGGATAGATGAAACCGGTCATGACCACGGCAAACAGCACGAACGACCACAACTTCATACGCTCAGCCACCGCGCCGGAAACAATCGACATGGCTGTGGCAACAAACACTACCTGGAAGAAGAAGTCAGATGCATCAGCATAAACT
>JAQICG010000086.1 GCA_027858635.1 Gammaproteobacteria bacterium
GACTCAGCCGGATGTGGTTGATGCGGTTCTGGTCAGAGACGGCTATGTCACCGAAGGTACATCAAGCAATTTTTTCATGGTGAAGGACGGTGTTTTAATCACGCCACCGACCAGCCGGCATCTGTTGCCGGGGATAACACGCGACCTGGTGATTGAGCTGGCGCAGGAAAACGGCATTGAATGCAAAATCAGGCCGATTGCCGAAAGCGAACTGGCAGCCGCCGACGAAATCTGGCTCACCAGCTCCACGCGTGAAATTGCCCCGGTGATCCGGCTCAATGGCCGAGATGTGGCTGATGCTAAAGCTGGTCCGGTGTGGAAAAAAATGATCAATATTTATCAGCAGTACAAGCAAGTGCTGCGACAGGCACAGTAATGAGTAAAGAAAGCCTAAATACAGACAATCAGGGGCAGGAAGAAACGTTATTCGTTTTTCCCTGTGAGTTTCCAGTTAAGGCGATGGGTAAAAGCTGTCCTGAACTTGAGACCGCAGTGCTCGAAATAATGCATCGCCATGTGCCTGATCTGGGAGAAGGCGCGGTCAAGCAGCGCGCCAGCGCTCAGGGCAACTACACTGCGATAACGGTTATCATTCAGGCGCAGAGCAAGTCTCAGCTGGACGCCATTTATCTGGATCTAACCGCCTGCGAATTTATCGCTTACGCGATATAGGCGGTTACGGTGGTGCTGAAAGTTCGTCAGCTGGGAGTGCGGGATTACGCACCTGTCTGGCAGGCTATGCAGCAGTTTAACGATGAGCGCGACAAAAACACCGAAGATGAAGTCTGGCTGCTGCAACATCCCGCAGTGTTTACCCTGGGCAAGGCCGGGAAACCTGAACACCTGCTGAATCCGGCCGACATTCCTGTGGTAAAAGTTGATCGCGGTGGCCAGGTGACTTTTCATGCCCCCGGTCAGCTGGTAGTCTACGCGCTGCTCGATGTTAATCGTCTGGGCATCGGGGTTCGTGAACTGGTGACGCGCCTTGAAATCTCAATTATCGATACGCTCTGCGATTACGGA
Organism: Gammaproteobacteria bacterium; assembly: GCA_027858635.1. Lineage (GTDB taxonomy): Bacteria > Pseudomonadota > Gammaproteobacteria > SZUA-229 > SZUA-229 > LH-M37. The sequence continues at coordinate 1,024 of JAQICG010000086.1, forward strand.
ATCGTTGCCCAATCCCGGAAAGAGGCGCCCGGTGTCTATGTTGCAGAACGGAAAATTGCGGCACTGGGTTTGAGGCTGCGCCGGGGCTGCTGCTTTCATGGACTGGCGTTGAATGTGGATATGGATCTGGAGCCCTTTGCTAGAATAAATCCCTGTGGCTATGAAGGTCTGGAAATTACCCAGATGGCTGATCTGGTTACGGCGGATAGAATTGCCGAGGTGAATATCGAAGTCGTCAGCCGGCAGCTGTTATCGCACCTTAAGCAGCAGTTAAAATACACCACCCTTATCGAAGTCGAAAAGTGATAATAATTTATGATGTCAGAACATTCCGAAAAAAAAATCGATAATAAAATTGAAAAAAAGCCGCGTCGTGCTGTAGTCGGTGAAAAGCACCGGGGTGCCGAAAAACTGGCGCGTATTCCGATTAAGGTCGAGCAGCCAGCCGAACGTCTGCGCAAGCCGAGCTGGATTCGCGCTAAATCTCCGTTTCATGCCAATGTAAAAAAACTCAACGCGGTGCTGCGCGATCAGCAGCTGCACACCGTTTGTGAAGAGGCCGCCTGTCCTAATCTCGGTGAGTGTTTTGGCAAGGGCACAGCGACGTTCATGATCATGGGTGATATCTGTACCCGCCGTTGCCCCTTCTGCGATGTTGGTCATGGTCGTCCCTCACCGCTGGATGTGGACGAACCGGTAAAACTGGCTGAGACCATTAAAGCCATGGCGCTAAATTATGTGGTCATCACTTCGGTCGACCGCGACGATTTGAGAGATGGCGGTGCAGAGCATTTTATCGCCTGCATTGAAAATATCCGTGCATCGAACGCTGCAATAGAGATAGAAGTTCTGGTGCCGGACTTCCGCGGTCGCATGGATCTGGCGCTGGAAATAATGAGCCGGTCACCGCCGGATGTGTTCAATCACAACCTGGAAACCGTGCCCAGGCTGTATAAAAAATGCCGCCCCGGTTCGGATTATCTGTGGTCACTGAATCTACTCAAACAGTTCAAACATACGCATGCAGATGTGCCCACCAAGTCAGGGCTGATGTTAGGCCTGGGTGAAGAAATAGAAGAGGTCGTTGAAGTCATGCGTGACATGCGCGCGCACAATGTAGAGATGCTGACACTGGGTCAGTATCTGCAGCCGAGCCAGCACCATCTGCCAGTGGCGCGTTATGTTACGCCCCAGGAGTTTGATGAGCTGTATAAAATCGGCATGGAGTTAGGTTTCAAACAGGTCGCCAGTGGGCCGATGGTGAGGTCTTCCTACCA
>JAQICG010000262.1 GCA_027858635.1 Gammaproteobacteria bacterium
GTTCACGGTGAGACTCGTGCCATCAATACAGATCGAACCTTTAACGGCACTGGAGCGTTTCAGTTCCGCCGGCACCTGCACGGTGTACCTTGTTGATCGGCCATCATTACTGATATTGACCACCTTGCCCAAACCGTCAACATGGCCGCTGACCAGATGACCGCCCAGACGCGTGGTGGGCAACAGGGCTTTTTCCAGATTAACCGGGCTGCCCGTTTTTAAATTTTTGAGCGTGGTCAGTGAAACCGTTTCATTGGAGACATCAGCCTCAAAACTGTGCGCATCAAATTTAACTGCGGTTAAACACACACCATTGACCGCGATACTGTCGCCGAGCTTGACGTCGCTCATATCCAGTGACTGAACATCAACGATCAGCCGACTGTCACCACCAACGGCTTCGATACGTTTAATTTTTCCGATCGCTTCAATGATTCCGGTAAACATTATTCAACCTTTAGGCGTTGTTTAACGCAATCGTGTAGCTTGTCAGAGGCATGCCGGAAGCGGTATTAAACTCGGCACCAGCCTTAACTCCAACGGCAGCGATTTTTTCTGCGGTGTCATAAAGATCATAGACCGCAAACATTGCGCCTAATGCGTATTCGGAGCCGGAACCAATTGACCAAAATCGCGTGTAGTGCGAAACCTCGCGCAATGAATGCACACCGAATATACCGTGCTCTGAAGCAATCAGGGCATCAATCTGTGTAGACTCATAGGGATCGTCATCTTCATCTTTGGTATTCAGAAAATACTTCTCTTTCAGAACCGGATGCAGACTTCGAAAGGTTTCAAAAATCGCTAACTTGGATGAAAAATCTGTCTTGATTTGCTTGTCCGCCAAAATGCTTTCCATCACCAACTGATGCGCCGCACTGCCGACGATGCCGATGTGCGCATCTTTGGTTTTGATGATTTTGTCATGATCCGCGTCATACTCAGACCCCAGACGCAAATCACCAAAACTGGTTAAGCTATCCGCCGCAATACAAACCTGACCGGCTTTCTTAACAACAACGATGGTGGACATTCAATTTATTCTCCTACTATTATTTATGATAAACAGGCGTGGCGATGATGCGTAAATCTTTAGCCAGCATGCGCACATCCTGAATATCCAGCGAAATTCTATCCTTCATTTTTGACAGGCCCGGCAGTGCAAACAGACCTCTTGCCTGATCACCCATAATATGGGGCGCCATATAAACCACGACTTCATCGACCAGCTGCTGCTGCAAAAAGGCACCGCTCAAGAGCGCACCGGCTTCAACATGCACTTCATTGATTTCAATTTCGGACAGATAGTTCAACGCGGTGTTCAAATCCACATGCCCGTCTTTTTCCGCCACTGACACAAACTTACAGCGCGAACTTTCTGTCGCATTTATTTCTGCACCAGCCCTGGCTGTCGTCATAACCAGCACATCACCATCGAGCGTTGCTGTTTTTGCATGGGCCGGGAAACGTGCCGCGCTGTCCAGTATAACGCGAAGCGGCTGCCTGATTTCAGCCACGCCCAGCTGTTTCGCTGAGAGCCTTACATTCATCGACGGGTCGTCCAGTAAAACCGTGCCGATGCCGGTCAAAACCGCTGAGCTTCGGGCTCTTAACCGCTGCACGTCCTGCCTTGCGGCCTCGCCGGTAATCCACTGGCTTTCTCCCGAGGCCATGGCCGTGCGTCCGTCCAGGCTCATCGCCATTTTTACGCGCACATATGGCCGACCCGTTTCCATGCGTTTGATGAAACCCGGATTTAATGCTCTGGCCTGAGTTTCCATCAAACCGCACTCCACCTTGATGCCGCTGGTCTGTAATTTTTTTAGACCCTGCCCTGAAACCTGTGGATTCGGATCCCGCATCGCCACCACTACACGGCTGACACCGGCCTTGATCAATGCTTCGGCACAGGGCGGCGTTTTGCCGGTGTGACTGCACGGTTCCAGAGTCACATACGCTGTGGCATTCTCAGCTTCGGCTCCGGCCTGTCTCAGTGCCAGCACTTCGGCGTGAGGCTCACCTGCTTTGCGGTGCCAGCCTTCGCCTACAATATTTCCGCCTTTCACCACCACACAACCGACGCGCGGATTTGGATCGGTGCCATACAAACCTTTCTGCGCCAGACGCAGGGCGCGTTGCATAAACAGGTGATCCTGAGCTTTCATCTCGGCAGACACTTAAGAACTTTTATTCCGCGTCTTTTTTTTCTCATCCAGACGTTCAATAGCATCTCGAAAGGCATTGATATCGCTGAAATCCAGATAGACCGAAGCGAAGCGTATATAGGCCACGTGATCCATCGCCAGCAACTCTTCCATTACCCAGTTGCCCAGCTTGCTGCTGTCAACTTCGCGCAGCCCCGCCGACATCAATTTATGCTTGACCCTATTCAGCGCCTCTTCAACCTGCTCGGTCACAACCGGACGTTTTTCCAGTGCCCGCATCACGCCCGCGCGTAACTTTTCATCGCTGTACGGAACGCGGCTGCCACTGCTCTTGACGATGCGTGGCATATTCAGCTCAGCCGTTTCATAGGTGGTAAAGCGTTCACTGCAGGCAACGCACTCACGCCTTCTGCGTACCTGATCGCCGTCATTGGATAAACGTGAATCAATAACGCGGGTATCAGGTTCTGAACAGAATGGACAGTGCATGAGTTTGCTCGTTTATTTTAAAAATAACTTAGGCATAGACTGGCAAGCGCTGGCAGATATCACGCACTTTTTCGATCACATCGTGAATCACTTTTTCGTCTGCATTCGCGCCGTCCATGCTGTCGATAATGTCACACATCCAGCCGGCCAGATTAGTGGCGTCTTCTGCGTTGAAGCCGCGCGTGGTCATCGCCGGCGTGCCGACGCGAATGCCGCTGGTGACAAACGGTGACTGTGGATCATTGGGCACGGCATTTTTATTGACGGTAATGTGGGCACGCCCCAAAGCCGCTTCGACATCTTTGCCGGTTAAGCCCTTGCCCACCAGATCCCACAGGAACAGGTGATTATCGGTGCCGCCGGAAACCACGTTGAATCCGCGTTTGATGACCACCTCCGCCATGGCTCTGGCATTCACGATCACCTGTTTCTGATAATCGACAAACTCCGGTTCTTGCGCGTCCAGAAAGGCCACGGCTTTGGCAGCGATGACGTGCATCAAAGGTCCGCCCTGAGTACCGGGGAAAATAGCGGAGTTTAATTTTTTGGCGATATCCTGATTCTTCATCACCGAATTCGCACCCGCCAGAATAATGCCGCCGCGAGGTCCGCGCAGCGTTTTATGGGTGGTGGAAGTGACCACATCGGCCACTTCCACCGGGTTGGGATACTGACCCGCTGCAATCAGACCGGCCACGTGGGCCATATCGACAAACAGATAGGCGCCGACGGAATCGGCAATTTTGCGGAAACGGTTCCAGTCCATCACCCGTGAATAGGCGGAGAAACCGGCGACAATCATTTTGGGCTTGTGCTCATCCGCCAGACGCTGAACTTCCTCGTAATCGACTTCACCGGTTTCGATGTTGATACCATACTGCACGGCATTGTAGATTTTTCCGGAGAAACTGACTTTAGATCCGTGGGTAAGATGACCGCCATCTGACAGCGACATGCCCAGTATGGTGTCGCCCGGCTGGCACAGCGCCATGTAGACCGCGGCGTTGGCCTGGGAGCCGGAATGGGGCTGCACGTTGGCGTATTCTGCGCCGAAGATCTGTTTCACGCGGTCAATTGCCAGCTGCTCGGCCACATCCACATTCTCGCAGCCGCCGTAATAACGTCGTGCGGGGTAGCCTTCGGCATACTTATTCGTTAACAACGAGCCCTGCGCCTGCATGACGCGGGGACTGGCGTAATTCTCGGAGGCGATCAGTTCGATATGCTCTTCCTGACGTCGAACTTCGTGCTCCATGGCAACCCACAACGCCTGATCATAGCCTTCAATAGTCATTTCTTTGGAAAACATGGTTACTCCTGATATGTTTGTACTGTGAATAAGCACTCATAAAGTGGCTCATTCATAAATTAATGGAGGCGCCCTAATAAACCGCCGCTGAAAGGCGGGCAATATTAACAAAAAGAAGCACTGGCTGCATGCATTTTATGATACTAGCCGGCCGTAAGCTGGTGATTTGCATTTGATTATCAAGTTTTATACCCTGCATGCATGCTAAACCTTGAATACTTGGCATTCCATGCACATACTAAGCCTTTAATCTCGGCGCGTTCCCGATATAATTCAAGCACAATAAAAACGCTGTCTGCTTTGCGCTGTCTATTCGAATTGCCCCGGGCGCTCATAACAAACTTTTCAACCAGGTAATACACTGCAATATGGCTCAATATATCTACACCATGAACGGCGTCGGCAAGGTCGTACCGCCCAAAAAACAGATTCTCAAAGACATTAATCTGAACTTCTTTCCCGGCGCAAAAATCGGCGTACTCGGTTACAACGGCGCGGGTAAGTCCACCCTGCTGCGCATTATGGCGGGGGTGGACACCGACTACATCGGCGAAGCCCGCCCGGCCAAAGATATCCGCATCGGCTACCTCTCACAGGAGCCACAGCTGGATGCCGGCAAGGATGTGCGCGGTAACGTGGAAGAAGGCCTGAGCGAAATCAAGGACGCGCACCAGCAGCTCGAAGCGGTTTACGCCGCTTACGCCGAACCCGATGCCGACTTCGATGCTCTGGCCAGCGAACAGGCACGACTGGAAAACATTCTCCAGTCTGCCGATGCCCATAATCTTGAACGCATTATGGAAGTCGCCGCCGATGCCCTGCGCCTGCCCCCGTGGGAAGCTGCTGTCTGCAACCTGTCTGGCGGTGAACGACGCCGCGTCGCCCTGTGCCGGTTGCTGCTGTCCTCACCCGACATGCTGATTCTCGACGAACCCACCAACCACCTGGATGCCGAATCGGTCGCCTGGCTGGAGCACTTCCTGAAAGATTTTCAGGGAACAGTGGTGGCCGTCACCCATGACCGCTACTTCCTCGATAATGTCGCCGGCTGGATTCTCGAACTGGATCGCGGCCACGGCATCCCCTGGGCGGGCAACTACTCCTCCTGGCTGGAACAGAAAGATCAGCGTCTGTCCATCGAAGAGAACAAGGAAGCCGGTCGGCAGAAGGCCATAAAGGCCGAGCTGGAATGGGTGCACTCCAACCCCAAAGCGCGTCAGGCGAAAAGCAAGGCGCGCATGCAGCGTTTTGAGGAGCTCTCTTCCAGCGAGTACCAGAAACGCAGCGAAACCAAATCGCTGTATATTCCGCCCGGTGATCGTCTGGGCGAAAAAGTCATCGAAGCTGAACATATCAGCAAGAAATATGACGACAAACTACTCTACGATGACCTGAGCTTCAGACTGCCGCGTGGCGGCATCGTCGGCATCATCGGCCCCAACGGCGCGGGTAAAACTACTCTGTTCCGCATGCTAACCGGCGAAGAGACACCCGACAGCGGCAGCTTCGAAGTGGGCGAATCGGTAAAGATTGGGTACGTCGATCAATCTCGAGACAGCCTCGACGGTGGCAAAACGGTCTGGCAAGAAATCTCTGACGGCCTCGACACTATCACCATTGGTAATTACACCGTCGCCTCAAGGAGCTACGTCAGTCGCTTCAACTTCAAGGGTGAAGATCAGCAAAAGTTCATCAAGGATCTGTCAGGGGGTGAGCGCAACCGCGTACATCTGGCCAAGCTGCTCAAGAGCGGCGGCAACCTGCTGCTGCTCGATGAACCCACCAATGACCTCGATGTAGAAACCCTGCGCGCCCTGGAAGAAGCCATACTCGACTTCCCCGGCTGCGTGGTGGTGATCTCGCATGATCGCTGGTTCCTTGATCGTATTGCCACCCATATCCTGGCCTTCGAAGGCGACAGCACAGCGGTCTGGTTTGAAGGCTACTACTCCGATTATGAAGCCGACAGGAAATTAAGACTGGGCGAGGAAGCGAACAACCCGCATCGCATTAAATTCAAAACACTGGCTTAGTGTTGGGGTGTAATTTCAATAATATTTAGAGATGCGGCCCACGGATAAAAAGCTTTGTCCGCGAAGGGCGCGAAAAGGTCAAAAAAACTTATTTACGTCCACAGATAAACGCAGATG
>JAQICG010000352.1 GCA_027858635.1 Gammaproteobacteria bacterium
TTGAGCGCGGCGCACATTGTTTCCATTTTTTCGTCCATGGCATGGATATGATCCAGCATCCGGTTAATCGCCGTAGCCACAGGATCGGGCGCTCCCCGGGTTGCGCCATAGGCATCAAAGCCCATTTTTTCGGCGATAGCCTCGCGTTTTTGCTGACTTTCAGCCTCTTCCGATTTATCGCGTCGCACCAGACGCCCCGGAACCCCAACCACGGTTCCGTTTTCAGGCACATCATTGGTGATCACCGCGTTGGAGCCAATGCGTGCCCCGGCACTGACCGTGATCGGCCCCAGTACCTTGGCACCAGCACCCACCACCACATTATTCATCAGTGTGGGGTGGCGCTTGCCCTTGTTCCAGCTGGTGCCGCCCAGCGTCACGCCGTGATAGAGCGTACAGTCATCACCTATTTCGGCGGTCTCGCCGATCACCACACCCATACCGTGATCGATAAAGAAGCGTCGACCGATGGTTGCGCCGGGGTGAATCTCGATACCGGTGAACCAGCGAACCAGATGCGAAGAAAATCGCGCCAACCACTTCAGGCCCATATTCCACAGCCAGTGATTGAAGCGGTGCATAATTATAGCGTGCAATCCCGGATAAGCGGTCAGCACTTCAAGGGTGTGACGCGCCGCAGGATCGCGATCAAAAACGCAGCGAATATCTTCTCGTATACTGATAATCCTCACCCCTTTATAAATTTATGCGAGCCTTAAAATAACACTTCTGACCTGTATTTTTGCGCACATATTATGACATGCTCACAGAGATGTTATAGCCTGAAAATTTACGGATATTCAGCACGCCACAATCAAGTATCAAATATTGCCCCTTGATTCCCAGCAAAACCCCTGCAATTTTTTCCTGTTTGTCGAAGTTGAGCGACTTGAGTTTGAGCGGGTAATCCTCCACCGGGTACTGGATTTCAACCTGCGGCGTATCCGGCAAAAACTGGATCGACGCCTCGCCAAACTGCTGTTTCAACGACTCAATCACCGGCGCTGACTCCAGCACCAGCCGGTCGCGCACCTCGCTCAGATCAATCGACTCAGGCTCGCCCTTGAGCATCTTTCGCCAGTCGGTGCGATCGGAAACATGCTTTTTCAGCTCCACCTCGAGCAACCCGGACTGCAACCGTGTCTGCACTTTAAAGATGGGCAGAGCCTGTCCCGCACCCTGATCAATCCAGCGTGTAGGGATCTGCGTGCCGCGCGTAATTCCCACTTTCACGCCGGACGAATTAGCCAGATAGACGTAATGCGCCTGCATGCAGTGCGCCAGCCCCCAGTCAGGCTGGCGACAGGTACCGGCCACGTAGTGACAGGTTTCCGGCTTCATAATGCACAGATCACACTCCGCCAGATCTCTGAAACAGGGATAACAATACCCCTGAGCAAAACTTTTTTTAGTTTTACGCCCGCAAGCGACGCAGTGAATTTCTGCGTGGTATTGCAGCTCCACATTTTTACCGATCAGCGTATTCATGGCGAGCAGTTCATCGCCTACCGGCAAATGATAGCTAACCGGCGAAGACAGCTCGACCTGCATTTTTCTGATATTACCTTTCACACAAACACCCCGGTTATTGTTTATCCTGTATAAATCTGGTTATTCTGCACATCGCCCGCTTCAGCTCATCCAGCGAACGGGTATAAGCAAAACGCACATGGGTAGCGGCCTGGTGGCCGCCAAAATCAATGCCCGGCGTTACCGCGACGCCCTCTTTTTCGAGCAGCTGCCTGGTCCATCCAAACGAATCCTGTGTGATCTCGCTGCAATCGGCGTAAATATAAAACGCCCCCTGAGGCTGCAGCGAAATCTTAAGCCCCATCTCAGGCAAGACCGAGAGAAGGTAGTCACGGCGCTGCCTGAACATCTCCAGCCGGAGATGCAGAATCGCTTCCGCCTCAGGCTCAAACGCTGCCAGCGCCGCATACTGAGAAAGTGTCGATGCGGCCAGAAAAATATTTTGCGCCACGCGATCAACCTCGTCGACAAAGTGCTCGGGCACCACCATCCAGCCCAGTCGCCAGCCCGTCATGCCGAAATATTTTGAAAAGCTGTTCACCACGAACACCTCTTCAGACAGAGACAGGGCGGTATATTCCTCAACATCGTAAACCAGACCCTGATAGATCTCATCGACGATCAGATGACCGTTTGCGTTACTCACCGCTGCAAGCAGCTCGCGCATCGCGTCGCGTTCGATAAGAGTGCCGGTTGGATTGGAGGGGCTCGACACCATCGCCGCGCGGGTGTTCGCCAGCCAGTGTTTGTGGATATGACCGGCATTGAGCTGATATTGAGTATCGGCACTGACCGGCACATCGACGCTACTGAGGCCCAGAATTTTGGCTATATTTCGATTACAGGGATAGCCGGGGTCGCTCAGCAGAATGCTCTCACCCGGGTCAGTCAGCACCGACAGTGCCAGCTGCAAAGCCCCGGATGCACCGGGCGTGACAACGATGCGGCGCGGGTCGATGGTCAGAGCAAACTTGCGCTGATAGTGGTCGGCAATGGCCTGGCGCAGTTCGGGCAGGCCGGTGGCGGCGGTGTTGTGTGTTTTTAGCTGGCGAAGCGCCTGAATACCGGCGTCGACAATAGGCCGGGCCGTGGCAAAGTCCGGCTCACCCACTTCAAGATGAAGGATGGAACGCCCTTCAGCTTCCAGCTGTTTAGCTCTGGCCAGTAAGTCCATGACATAAAAGGGAGGAATTGTCTGCGCTCGACTCACTTGCCACCGTTGTTGAAGCTATTATTAATGCGCTGATTTCGGAAGGGCTGATCCCGGCCAAACCTGATTTCTTTCAGAAAATCGGCCAAAAATCATCCGCCTGATACAAGCTGTGCATATTACAGCAGTTTAGATGTTCGGTCTGCGTTGAAATTAGACTCGACCTGAGTGCTATACTTGTCAACTTGATGCCTGAACTCGTCACCGTCTAATTCGACATATAACCATGCGTAAAAATACCTGCTTCTCCTTTCTGTTTTTTTTCCTGCTACAACCTTCACTGGCTCAGGCGCTGCCTGAAGTGGCGCTGGTGCCGGGCGGTATCGCCCTGCTCTCGCTGCCGGATTATCAGGCCCAGACCGTGGTCACTTTTAATGGTGAACCGGTGGCGGTGTTCCCCCATGAAGATACCTGGATTGCGCTGGCGGGTATTCCCCTGAACGCCAAAGCCGGCGACCATCATTTCTCAATCAAACACCATACCGGTGTCACACTTAACACCCGGGTAAAAGTGACTGAAAAAGAATATGCCGAGCAGCACCTCACCATCAAGAACAAGCGCAAGGTCAATCCCAATGAGAAAGACATGGAAAGGATCAGCCGCGAGCGTGTTCGCAAGCAAAAAGCCAAAACACTAAGAACCGATACCAACCCAAAGATTGATTTCATCTGGCCCACCGAAGGCCGCATCAGCAGCGTCTTCGGATTGCGTCGCTTCTTCAATGAACAGGAGCGCAATCCCCATAATGGCCTGGACATTGCCGCCGCTACCGGCACGCCGGTTAAAGCTACTGCCGACGGCACGGTTATCGATGCCGGCGATTTCTTTTTCAGCGGCAACATGATTTATCTGAATCACGGTCAGGGCATCATCAGTCTCTACGCGCATCTCGATCGCATCGACGTGAAGCCCGGTGATACCGTCAAACAGGGCCAGATAATAGGCACTGTCGGAGAAACCGGCCGCGTCACCGGCGCTCATCTTCACTTCGCTGTATTCGCCAACAAAACCCTGATCGACCCTGTTTACATGCTGCCAAAACAACAACCCAGGGCTGAAATTATCGATTAGCGACAGAAACTTTATGGCCCGAATTGGCCTAAAGTACTTGCACTCAGCTCAGAATTAACGATAATTACGACGCTTTCAGCAATCCTTGTAATACACAAATCGGTCAAAACATGGCAAAAGAAGACGCTATACAAATGGAAGGAACAGTTCTCGAAACCCTTCCCAACACAATGTTTCGTATTGAGCTCGAAAATGGCCACGTTATCATTGCCCATATTTCCGGAAAAATGCGCAAGCATTATATAAGAATCATGACCGGTGATAAGGTCACTGTTGAACTTACCCCTTATGACCTTGGCAAAGGCCGCATCGTATACCGCGCCAAATAGTACCCAGGAAACACGAACAATTAAAAAGAGCCTGTCAGCAATGACAGGCTCTTTTTTGTTTTCTGCAATGGCTCGACTCTGATCGTCGCTGTTTACATATTCATCAGCAGCATTCACCGCAGACAAGCGGAGAAACTTTTAATCAATTAACAGTTGGAGCTGCGAATTTATACGCACGAGCTGACCAGCGTAGCGGATTTTGTGCGAATAAATTCGCACCTACAAATAAAAGGGCCGGTCATCTCTGGCCGGCCCTGTTTGATTTAGTGGGTTCTTCCCCTATTGCGTGGAGGTTAACGCGGTTGCTGTAACTGGACCTGCCTGAACAAGGAGAACAACATATCTATGGTGTGAGCCTTGTTCAAAATAACCGCGGTATTCATACCTCTTCTGTTTCAGGCTTCGACACCGACTTTGTATTGATATCCAGCTCACCATCAACCACTGTCACTTTGACGCTGCCACCATGCGACAGCTCACCAAACAACAGAGCATTTGCCAGCGGCTTCTTGAGGTGCTCCTGAATAACGCGAGCCATAGGCCGCGCACCCATTTTCGGATCGTA
>JAQICG010000079.1 GCA_027858635.1 Gammaproteobacteria bacterium
TCAGCAGGCAACAAGGGTTTGATTGCCGCCTCCAGTGAACGGCTGTTAGCGCTGGGCATTTCCACTGACCAGATTGAAAAACTGCGCAAAACGCGAAAAATAAGTCAGAACATTTCAGTTTATGCGCCGCAGGATGGCGTGGTCTCATCCTTGCCGGTGCGCGAAGGCATGTTTGTTAAATCTTCGATGAAGGTGATGAGTCTGGCGGATCTGTCCAGTGTCTGGTTGTTGGCCGAGGTGTTCGAAAGACAGGTTGACTGGGTTTCGCTGGGCGACACCGCACAGGTCACGCTGTCTTATCTGCCGGGGCAGACATGGGAAGGCCAGGTTGAATATATCTATCCCAGCCTCGACCCTAAAACCAGAACGCTGAAAGTGCGTTTGCGTTTCGATAATCCCGAAGAGGCATTGAAGCCCAATATGTACGCCAATGTAAAAATATTCGGCGGCGCGAAAAAAAATGTTCTGGTCATTCCCCTGGAAGCATTGATTCGCAGCGGGCGTAATGAGCGCGTCATCATTGCTCTGGGTGAAGGCCGTTTTGCCGCACGTGCCGTGAAAGCGGGTATCGAAAGTGGCGAGTGGGTGGAGATTGTCAGCGGCCTGAAAGCCGGTGAGGAAGTGGTGGTCTCCGGGCAATTCCTGCTCGATTCCGAAGCCAGTAGCAAGGCCAGTTTCGGGCGTATGTCACAACCCGATGAGACAGAGACGGAGATGGAAATGGAGATGGCACCATGATTAAAGCCATAATTAACAGTTCGATTAATAACCGCTTCATCGTGCTGCTGCTGACGGCAATGGTAGTAGGTGCCGGTATTTATTCGATCAAACAGATTCCGCTCGATGCCATTCCTGACTTGTCGGATGTGCAGGTGATCATCAAAACCTCCTATCCGGGGCAGGCACCGCAGGTGGTTGAAGACCAGGTGACCTATCCGCTCACCACCACCATGCTCTCGGTCCCCAAAGCGGTGAACGTGCGCGGCTATTCGTTCTTCGGCGATTCCTATGTCTATGTGATTTTTGAAGACGGCACCGATCTCTACTGGGCGCGCTCGCGGGTGCTGGAATACCTGAGTCAGGTATCCGGCAAGCTGCCCGCCGATGCGCGGTCTGAACTCGGACCCGATGCCACCGGCGTGGGCTGGGTTTATGAGTACGCGCTGGTTGATCGCACCGGCGGTCATGATCTGTCCCAGCTGCGCAGTATCCAGGACTGGTTTCTGAAATATGAATTGCAGACCGTGCCCGGTGTTTCCGAAGTGGCCACGGTCGGCGGTATGGTCAAGCAGTATCAGGTCGTGCTCGACCCCAACAGTTTGCGCGCTTATGATTTTTCCATCGCCCAGGTTAAAAAGGCGATTGTGCGCGGCAGTCAGGAAACCGGCGGTTCGGTAATCGAAATGGCCGAAGCGGAATACATGGTTCGGGCCACCGGTTACATCGACTCCGAGCAAGACCTTCGCAATATTCCACTGGGCGTGAATGAACGCGGTGCGCCCATACTGCTGAAAGATGTCGCCCAGATTCGTCTCGGCCCGCAATTACGGCGCGGCATTGCCGAACTGGACGGCGAGGGCGAAGTCGTCGGCGGTATCGTGGTGATGCGTTATGGTGAAAATGCGTTGACGACGATCGCCGGCGTGAAAGCCAGGCTCGATGAACTGGCCAAAAGCTTGCCCGAAGGCGTGGAAATCATCGAAACCTATGATCGCTCCGCGCTGAACAATCGTGCGGTCGACAACCTGAGCAACAAGCTGCTCGAAGAATTTATTGTAGTGGCGCTGGTGTGCGCGTTGTTTCTGTTTCATCTGCGTTCGGCGCTGGTCATTATTTTTTCTCTGCCGGTGGGAATTTTAGCCGCATTTATAATCATGGAGCGCATGGGCATCAACGCCAACATCATGTCGCTGGGGGGCATTGCCATTGCTATTGGCGCCATGGTCGACGCCGCCATCGTCATGGTCGAAAACGTCCACAAGCATTTTGAGAAAAACGAAGTCACCGACGACAATCGCTGGGAGATCATCCGCCGCGCGGCACTCGAAGTCGGGCCACCGTTGTTTTTCTCATTACTCATTATTACCCTGAGTTTTTTACCCGTGTTCACCCTGCAAGCGCAGGAAGGGCGCATGTTTGCACCGCTGGCCTACACCAAAACTTTTGCCATGGCCGCCGCAGCAGCTCTGTCGATTACGCTGGTGCCGGTGCTGATGGGCTATTTTATTCGCGGACGGATTACGCCGGAGAGCAAAAATCCCGTGAACCGGATGCTGGTAGCTATTTACCGGCCCGCCATCAATTTCGTACTGAAAGCACCTAAGAAGATATTGGCATTCAGCGTTGTGCTGGTGCTGGTTGGGCTGTGGCCGTTGACGCAAATCGGCTCGGAATTTATGCCCGATCTCGATGAAGGCGATCTGCTCTACATGCCCACCACCTATCCGGCCATCTCCATCGGCAAGGCGAAGCAACTGTTGCAGCAGACCGACAAGCTGATCATGACAGTGCCGGAAGTTAAACGCGTGTTCGGCAAAGTGGGCAGGGCGGAAACCGCCACCGATCCGGCACCTCTGACCATGATCGAAACCACCATTCAACTTAAACCACGAGATCAATGGCGCGAAGGCATGACCATCGAAAAACTGAAACAGGAGCTGAACCAGCGCATTCAGATTCCCGGCCTGACCAACGCCTGGGTGATGCCGATCAAAAACCGCATCGACATGCTCGCCACCGGCATCAAAACCCCGGTCGGCATTAAAGTCGCAGGGGCAAGTCTGGCCACCATTCAGCAGATCGGCGAGCAGATCGAAGAGGTGATTCAGAAAGTGCCCGGCACAGCTTCGGTGTATTCCGAACGCGTTGCTGCCGGTCGTTATGTGCTAATCGATATCGACCGCCTGGCAGCGGCCCGATTTGCGCTCAACATCGCCGATGTGCAGGAAGTGGTGCGCCTCGCGCTGGGCGGCATGCAGGTAGCACAAACCGTGGAAGGGCTGGAACGCTACCCGATCAACATCCGCTATCCGCGTGATGTCCGCGACTCACTGGAAAAACTGCGCAACCTGCCGATTGTCACCCCGACCGGCGCACATATCCCGCTGGCGGAAGTCGCCGACATTCGCATCGATAGTGGCCCCGGTATGATCAAAACCGAAAACGCCCGACTCAACGGCTGGATCTATATCGACATCGAAGGCCGCGATCTGGGTTCCTATGTGGCGGAAGCACAACAGGCGGTAAGTGACCATATCGAACTGCCGGCAGGCTACTCCATCGCCTGGTCGGGGCAGTATGAGTACATGGTTCGCGCTAAAGAACGTTTATCAACAGTTGTTCCTATCACTTTGATAATTATAGTTTTGTTGCTATACCTAAGCTTCAGAAACATCACCGAAGTGCTGATCATCATGGGCACACTACCGCTCGCACTGGCGGGCGGTTTATGGCTACTGTACCTCCTCAATTACAACATGTCCGTAGCCGTCGGCGTCGGTTTCATCGCCCTGGCCGGTGTTGCTGTGGAAATCGGCGTAATCATGCTGGTTTATCTAAATCAGGCCTACGCCGCCCAGGTTCAAGCTGCTGAAGAAAGCAACCAGCGTTTAACCCTCGAAAATATCCGCTCCGCCGTAATCGAGGGCGCTTTACTAAGAATACGCCCCATCATGATGACAGTATCAGCGATCATTGCCGGCCTACTGCCAATCATGCTGGGCGGCGGCACTGGCTCAGAAGTCATGCGCCGAATTGCTGCCCCTATGGTGGGCGGCATGTTGAGCGCTGTACTCCTGACTTTATTAGTGATACCCGCCGTGTTTCTGGTCTGGAAAAGTAGATTATTGGCGCGTGAAACGGGTAAATTGATCAAATAACAACAAAAAAACCGAAAACCGGGGTGAAAGCCGGGGTCGAATCACAGTATTCGCTAATATTAGAAACAACTGTGTTCCGACTCCGGTTTTTCTTTGTCAGATCAAAAGCCCCCTAACCCCAGCCCTCTCCCAGTGTGAGAGGGGGTAAAACCGCTGAGATAATGCTTTGAATTATCAGCTGTTCATGTATTGAATGCTAAATCGAAATGCAGATAATCACAGTTGGCAAAAAGATACCAACCGGAAAATCCCCTCTCCCGGTGGGAGAGGGTCAGGAGGCTGTCGGGTTTAGGGGGATTGAAGCGAGGGAGTGGGAGAGTGAGCACAAATTTTCCCGATTTTGAGGC
>JAQICG010000361.1 GCA_027858635.1 Gammaproteobacteria bacterium
CTACTCACATCCCTGATGCACAAACTGCCGCTCTGAACCAAACAAATGCACAACGCTACAAAGTTTGATAGCCACTCTTTTGCAATAAGCAAAAGGATACAGAATCTCGGAACGCAGGACTTGATCTATATCAATATAACTATTTAGTAAATATATAGTCGTTCATTCATTTTACGATATCATATAGAATGTATTTTCACACTATTTACATGCACAATCATATAAAAATTACACAACATCAGACATTCCTGCGATAGTGCTGCCAATAGATATATGCAGCTTTGATTATTTAGATAGCGTCCATATTACATCTGGTTATCAAAAAGATTACAATTTGATCCTTACTACTCGCTGAGGACAGGCAATGCTTGAGAATTTATTTACTCGAGCCACTGTTTTTTACACAATTACGAATTCGATAATGACAATAGAGGCCTGGACATGACATTAATTGAATGGCGCGAAGAGTATTCGACAGGAATTTCCGGTGTTGATCACGAACATCAGGAACTAATAAATTTAATCAATACTGCCTATGAGATGCTGGGCGATACAGCGGATAAAACCAGCATCATTAGTTGTCTGGGTGATATCTACGGCAGCATATCCTCCCATTTCGCGCTTGAAGAGCGCTGGATGGAACAACATAATTACGAGGATTATGAAGCTCATCGTGCCGATCACGAGCGCCTGCTGGATGAGATCGGCGAAATCACCGATGAAGTTGAAACCAGTACGGAATTTGATACCGAACGATTACGCGAGCGCCTGAACAACTGGTTTCTGGCGCACTTTCAAACTCATGATATTCGTCTGCATAACACCGAAGAATCACATTCAGCTGATGACTAAATTACTTAATACCCCTGATTCGCATAAGGCTATTGCCATCTGGCTGCTTGTTTGCTGCGCCACGATATTTGGCATGGTGGTACTGGGAGGGGTAACACGCCTCACCGGCTCGGGGCTTTCCATGGTGCAATGGGCACCACTAATGGGCATACTGCCACCGCTTAATCAGGAAGCCTGGCAGCATACCTTTGACCTTTATCAGCAATACCCCGAGTTCCAGCTAAAAAACTTCCACATGTCACTGGATGAGTTCAAAGCTATTTTCTGGTTTGAATATGCACATCGACTTCTGGGTCGAGGCATTGGTCTGCTGTTCTTTATCCCCTTCATGTATTTTCTGCTTACCCGAAAAATCAACAGAGCGCTTACCCCCAAACTGCTCACCCTGTTTGTACTCGGCGGGCTTCAGGGCTTAATGGGCTGGTATATGGTAAAAAGCGGCCTGGTGGATAACCCGCACGTCAGTCAGTATCGGCTCACCGCCCACCTGACTCTGGCCATTGTTATTTATGCCTACATGTTCTGGATCGCATTAGATTTACTGCGCCCCAAAGAGCTTTTTTCAACGCATACACACGCACCAAAGCTGGCCCGATATGCCTCAATCATCACCGCTATTATTTTCATCACCATCATATCCGGTGGTTTTGTCGCCGGCACCCGAGCCGGTTTCGCCTTCAATACATTTCCCTTAATGAATGGACAATTGATACCCGACGGTTTATTCACTCTGCAACCCGTCTGGCACAATTTTTTCGAGAACATTATCACCGTACAATTCGATCACCGCGTCCTGGCGACCCTGCTTTTTTTAATCATTCCTGTTTTCTGGTTAAAAACAAGAAAACTGGAACTGGAAGCGATGACTCACACCAGCATCCATCTGTTACTGGCTGCGCTGGCTCTGCAGATTGCCCTGGGTATTTCCACTTTGCTGCTGATCGTCCCTGTTTCACTGGCTGCCGCGCATCAGGGCGGGGCAGTCATGCTTCTGACTGCGGCATTATTTTTAAATCACCAGCTGCGCCGGTAGTGACACAGGGCCTGAGCTTAAGAAATAATGCTGTTTAAGTATATCCATGTCTCTGCCGTCGCTCTCACTCTGATATTTTTTATCATCCGTGGGCTGTGGATGATCATGGACGCGAAGGTCCTCAAGCAAAAATGGGTAAAAATACTGGCTATCACCATTGATAGCCTGCTGCTTGCCAGTGCCGTCATTCTGACCATAAAAATCAGCCAGTATCCGTTTAGCCATCCCTGGTTAACCGCCAAAGTTTTAGCGCTGGTCATTTACATAGCACTTGGTATGATTGCACTGCATTACGGAGCAACGAAAAAAATTCGCATAGCCGCGTGGCTCGCCGCATTACTCTGTTTTGGCTACATAGCTTCTGTCGCCCTCACGCACAACCCAATGCCATTTTACTAAATACATTATGTCACCTACAAACCTCTAAAGAGAAACTCATCTAATGAAAAATATTTTGCCCGGTTATTTATCCGCAAGCCTGATTGCACTGCTCACCTTGCTGTCAGGAAGTGCGCTCGCTCAACAGACTGCGGAAGAGATGGACATCCTCTCGGGTCACTTTGCACGGGAAGGCAATAATACTTCAGCGGCAAAAGAGACCAACAACAATATCTATATAAAACTCTACCCGCAACAGTGGGTGGCGATACTGTATGTCCCCTACCCTTATGCAAGCAGCGTTACGCCGGAGATGATTGACGGGGTTTTTGAAAAAGTTGACCGTAATTCAGAAACGGGTGCCTTCACAAGAAGCAAATTCGATATTCTTGATCAGGCCGCGACGGTACATGTAGAGAGGTATGAAATGGTAGAAGGCCAGCTTCAGTTCCAGTGTGGCTCACTCAACCCTTGCGCCATCAGATTTTACGATAACTATATAGAGCTGGTAAAATCCGGCATCATCAACGAGCATCTCATTAAGTTCGACCATATCCCCGAATAACAGTACGACAATCACTGCATCAGGATAGCCGGTTAAAAACACCGTTATTCTGATATATAGGCTCGAATTTTTTCATACTGAGCGACAATAGTTTCGGGATTGTGCGGCTGCGAAAAAGCGGCGACCAGTTCTAACTCAGGTGTAACCAGAAAAACAGCGCTGGTATGGGCGACCGTGTATTGCCCGGGCGCTGTTTCTTCTTCGAGGATATAACCCGCCCCAAATTGCTGCACAATATTATCGATATCTTTTTTATCGCCGGTCAATCCCACAAAATCTCTATTGAAAAATTTCACGTAATCGGCAAGATCAGTTACTGCATCGCGCTCCGGATCCACTGAAATAAATACCACCTGGGCATCCGGAAACAGCTCGGCTTTATCTTTTCCGAGCATATCGATGACGGCATTTAATACATGCAGCGTAGTCGGACAGATATCGGGACAGGAGGTGTAGCCGAAGAAAACAAAAGACCATTTGTCCTTAAATAGCTGCGTGTTGACCACATCTCCGTTCTGATCAATGAGCTCAACCGGTTTGAGTATTTTCGGCGCTGGCCGGAGCACCCCCACCAGCTCGGGCGGTGGACTCGAAGGCGACGTACTGATGTACCAGACCCCTGTTACCGATAACAACAGAACAAGCAGTATAGCGCCCCGATACAGACCTCTATTTCTTTGCGGCATCATGTTTTCTCCACTGCTTAATTGCCCATATAAAGAATGCCAAAATCATGACAATATTAATAACCATCCCGATACCGAAGAAAACCATCAAGCCGCCGCCTTCTTCTGCTGACACTGGCTGCATTTGACTCGGCACCGACTCTGTTGCTGGCTGAACCAGAAGAGCGGGTGTTTTTGGCTCACCGGAATCGCGATAGTTTGGTAATGAATTTTTCATTTAACAGGTCTAGTAGTTGTTTTTATGTCCGGACAACAGCATTGTGCACAAATTCTTAGCGACCGCCTTTTTCTGGTTCTACGCAACGCCGGAACATCATGTCCATACATCAGCATCATAGCTTATTTACTTAGAATCAGACAGCCGAATGCCGAGGCTTTAATTAAAAACAAAATGAAATGGCTTACTCCAGCTACGGCTGGTCAATTCATCTTCAATAAAAAATAAGGAACTTGATTTACATCATCATTTTCTTATATTAAAAAGCCTACTCTAGATTCACTTATTATTCGCACGGACTAATAAAGGAAGTGAATACAGCCATCAACAGAGCGCAGTTTTTACGCGGCGATTATTCGGGAAAAGCTTCTCCCATTCGGCCGCCCTGGTTCAGCACTGAGAATCAATTTCTGGACAGCTGCGATGGTTGTGGTGACTGCATTGAACGCTGCCCGACCCACATCATTCAAAAAGGACGCGGAAATTATCCGGTTATTAACTTTAATGCCGGTGAATGCCTGTTCTGTGGTGACTGTGCCAAGGTCTGTGAGACAGGCGCGTTAACAATAATTGAGGGGCAGCAACCGTGGGCGGTGATCGCCGCGCTCAATCCAGACAACTGCCTCGCCTTTAAAGGTGTGGAGTGCCGCAGCTGCTACGACCCCTGCGAAGCAGGCAGTATCAGCATGACGCCGCGCCTCGGCGGCGTCTCTGTACCCGGATTCGATACCCAATCATGTACCGGCTGTGGTGCCTGTCTGGCCATCTGTCCGACCCAGGCCATTAGCATGAGCCATGAACACTAACTAACAATAGGAATTATGATGGATATCAGTGGCGTACTTGTTCGATCCTACCCTGAAAACAGCCAGTCGGTGCAGCAGGCACTGGCGCTGATGGAAGGGGTTGAAGTTCATGGCAGTAATGAGGATGGCCGCATCGT
>JAQICG010000274.1 GCA_027858635.1 Gammaproteobacteria bacterium
GGTATGGCGTATGCGGTTCTCGGTTTCCTTGCGGCGCTCCTTATACTTGGAGATGCCGGCCGCCTCTTCCAGAAAGACGCGCAGCTCTTCGGGCTTGGCCTCAATCAGGCGGGAAATCATGCCCTGTTCGATAATGGCATAACTGCGCGGGCCGAGACCGGTACCCAGAAACAGGTCGGCGATATCGCGGCGGCGGCAGCGCGTGCCATTTAAGGAGTATTTGGATTGCCCGTCCCGGGAAACCGTACGTTTGACTGAAATCTCGTCATATTGCGCGAACTGCCCGCCGATCTTGCCTTTGGCTTCGCTGTTATCAAAGTGCAGCTCGACCGAGGCCATGCCCACCGGCTTGCGCGAAGAGGAGCCGTTGAAGATGACATCTTCCATGGAGCTGCCGCGCAGATGCTTGGCCGAGGATTCACCCATGACCCAGCGCACCGCGTCGATGACGTTGGATTTGCCGCAGCCGTTCGGGCCGACGATGCCGGTCAGATTTCCGGGTAAATGAAGCGTAGTGGGATCGACAAAAGACTTGAAACCGGCGAGTTTGATCTTGCTAAGACGCATGTGCGATGAGGTGTCCTGTTAGCGTGAAAGTCAGCGTAAAAATTCGAAACGGTGCTAAATATTGGCCGTCAGTATACATGAGAAGGGGCTGAAATCGACAGGGAATTTATCCGTTCCCGCAGGTATAATTGCCATTTTTTAAAGGCAAAACTAACTCCATGTCGACTCAACCCTCAAAACAGCTGGAAGTCTTTGATAATCCTCAGACAGAAAGCGATTACACCATCCGCATCAGCGTTCCCGAATTCACCTGCCTGTGCCCCAAAACCGGACAGCCCGATTTCGCTAATCTGGAAATCGAGTATGTTCCCGAGCAGGCCTGCATCGAACTCAAGGCGCTGAAAATGTACGTCTGGTCGTTCCGCAATGAAGGCGCTTTTCACGAAGCCGTCACCAACCAAATACTGGCCGACCTGGTCGCCGCCTGCCAGCCGCGCTTTATGCGGCTAACCGCCGAGTTCAATGTTCGCGGTGGCATTTACACCAGCGTCGTCGCCGAGCACCGCGCGCCTGACTGGCAGGCACCCGAGCTGGTGCAACTGCCCTAAGCCTTAAACCTTAAGCCCTCAATTCACGTCCTGCCTATGCCTCCCGAAGTATCCCTTGCTGATTGCCTGTTTCTGGGTATCGATATCGGCACCTCGGGCGTGCGCGGTTGTGTCATCGATGCACAGGGCGAAGAGCTGGCCTCACATCGAATCAAACTGGAGTCTCCCCGTATTCAGGGTGCATGCATCGAACAGGATGCGCTGATCTGGAAACAGACTACAGACAATGCAATCAAATTGTTAACTAACAAAGTTAATGCAGACTATAGAGAAAAATCGATCGCAGCACTGGCTATCGACGGCACCTCTGGCACGGTACTGGCCTGCGATGAACAGGGCGTCCCGCTCTCTTTCGCCCTCATGTATAACAATGCGCGCTGCACCGCCGAAGCCGCGCGCGTCGCCGCCATCGCCCCCGCCGACTGCGGTGCCCACGGCGCCAGTGCCTCACTGGCCAAGGCCCTGTTTCTGCTCGAACAGCATCCCGAAGCACGCCATATCTGCCATCAGGCCGACTGGATTGCCGCCACCCTCACCGGCCACTACGGCCTCAGCGACGAGAACAACTGCCTGAAGATGGGTTACAACTCACTTGAAGAAACCTGGCCTAACTGGCTGAATCAATTAGGCCTGGCAAGACAGGTGCTGCCCGATGTCATGAAGCCCGGCAGCCGCCTCGCCCGGATCAGCGCCAGAGCCGCCGACGAGCTCGGCCTGCCCGAAAGCTGTGAGATCATCGCCGGCACCACCGACAGCATCGCCGCCTTTATCGCCACCGGCGCCGACAAAACCGGCGACGCGGTGACCTCGCTGGGCAGTACACTGGTGCTAAAAATCATCACCGACCGCCCCGTTTTTGCCCCCGAACTGGGCATCTACAGCCACCGCTTCGGCAAACACTGGCTGGCGGGCGGTGCGTCCAATTCCGGCGGCGCTGTGCTCAAACAATACTTCAGCCAGAGCC
>JAQICG010000146.1 GCA_027858635.1 Gammaproteobacteria bacterium
TGCAGTTTCTGGCGGGGCAATATCTGGAGATTATCCTCAAGGACGGAAAACGCCGTGCATTCTCCATTGCAAATGCCCCGCACGACGATGACTTGATTGAGCTGCATATCCGCCATGTGCCGGACGGCCATTTTAGTGATTATGTATTCAGCGAGATGAAGGAAAAAACCCTGCTCCGAATCGAAGGGCCGCACGGCTGTTACTATCTACGAGAAGAGTCCGACCGTCCAGTTATATTGGTCGGCGGGGGAACCGGTTTTGCACCCTTGAAGGGTATGCTAGAACACGCCTTCAAAATCGGCTTCAACAAACCGATACATCTGTTTTGCGGGGTGCGCGCCAAACGTGATCTGTATATGGATGAAATAGTAAGAGCCTGGATGGAAGAGCACGACAACCTGAAATATACGCCGGTGCTGTCCGACCCAGATGAAAACGACGACTGGCAGGGTAAAGTCGGCTATGTGCACGAGGCCGTAGTGGAAGAGTATCCCGACCTGTGCGGTTACGACGTCTATTTAAGCGGCCCCCCGCCGATGGTTAAATCGGGTATGGAGGCCTTTTATGCGAAAGGTCTGCCGGAAACTCAGATTTATTCCGATTCATTTGAATATTCTGATGATGCCTTGAACGCCATGGGAATTAAAAAACCGAAACCCTAAACCCGACAGCCTGTGGACAGATAATGGCCGTCCTTGCTGAAAAACAGTTATTTTGAATATGGATCACGGATAAACGCAGATAGAGACATATGCGTTGTTCGTTGTTCGCGACCCAGTGACTTTTTATTAACCCTTTTTTAATTCCGGCACTGGAGCATCTTCCTGCTCCGGCTCTTCTTCTTGCTGAGGAACTCCAATCAGACCTTCCAGTCCGCGTCGATAATAGTGCGGCGCCTGTTCGGCGTCAATCATATGCTGTTCCAAAAGTTGTGCCAGTTTCAGATAGGTTTCCGGCATGGGGTGAATAGCCAGACTGGCTTCAAGATGAGCGCGCGCCTTGCCCCATAGCTTTTTGGCGAGGCAGCGCTTGCCGAGCGCCAGCAGAAGATGGGCGTTGTGCGGGTGCTGATGACACCAGGATTCGATCTGCTCCAGTTGCCTGTTATCGATAACCATGTCCAGTTCAGCATAGAGCGCAATCAGCGCTTCCGACCAGTGGCGGTCAAGCGTATGACGTAACACCTGCTCGGCCTGATCGAGCGCGTTTAATTCGATCAGCAGTTGGGCGTAATGCAGCACCAGATCGGCATCCGTCCTGTAGTTATCGGGGATGTGGTTCCAGAGCGCGGTGAGTGAAGCCGTGTCTTCGTGTTGAGCCTTTTCATCCAGCAGACCATGCCAGGATTCCAGCTCCAGTGCATGCAGCTCTTCCTGGGACAAAAGTTTCAGTTTTTTAAGTTCGGGTAGTAACCGCTGAAGGTTGTACCAGTCTGCGAGGTGGCGATAGGTTTTCAGCAGCAGTTTGATGACATAGGCGTGTCGGGGGGAAAGCGTGTAAAGATGCCGGAGGTTGGCCAGCGCCTGTTCATATTGTTCGTGGTCGAGCTGAAGCTCCGCTTTGGTTAAGCCAATGGCAATTTCAGCATCCGGATTAGCCTCATGCGCCATGCGCAGATATTCATCGCGGTGCTCATGTTCACCCTGACGCTGGGCCGCCCGGGCGGCGGAAAGATAGGCCAGCAGGGGGTTGTCGCTGAACTGGATCTGCTTGAGCAGCAGCTTTTCGGCCTCCTTAAAACGGCCTTCAGCCAGTTCAATCAACCCCTGGGAAAGTGCAACCCGCGCCTTTTCCATAAGACGTCCCTTACGCTGCGCCCCAAAATAGACAATGACTTTATGCAGCAGGGAAATAATCTTGAGCAGAATCAGCAGCGCCAGAATGCCGGCCAGCAGGGCAGCGCCCGCCATCAGCAAGTTCGTCTCGTATTGAAAATCACCCAGCCTGATATTGATGAAGCCGGTGTCCTGCATCTTGAACAGGGTAAAGCCGAAAATAGCGGCAATGGCAACAAGGACAAATATAATGAAGCGCGCCATGGTTAATTATCCATATGCTGAAAAGAGGGCTGATTATCTCAGAAAAGCCACGGCTGTGGCTAGGAGCCTTACCGAGAATAGACAGACTTACTGCGGAACTGCGATTTTGTCCATATTACCAGATCATTATA
>JAQICG010000078.1 GCA_027858635.1 Gammaproteobacteria bacterium
GGAAAGGATACCCTTCAATCAAGACCGTCAGCAGCAGGGATGCTGCTGCCGAGCGTACACGGATGTATTCTCAGCGCGTCTTGATTGAAGGGTATCCTTTCCATGTGACTCAATAGTAACTGCTTTGGTACAAGAAAAAAGCGGTGAAGTATTATTTCTAACGGCCTTCCCAAAGCGTTGTTCGGGTTATAGCCATAACAAGTCCATCAGGAGAGCATCATGACTGATCAAACCATAAAATTACAGCGTCGTAAATTTTTGCGCATACTGACTATCGGCAGTGCGTTAGTGCCAATGAGCGGGTTACTTCTACACACCCCTGCACTCGCTCAACAGGAAAAACTGAGCGAAGACGATCCGTTAGCCAAAAGCCTGAACTATTCGCATGATGCCACAAAAGTAACTGTCAAGCAGCGCGAGGAAGATCAGTTCTGTTACAACTGCCAGCTACTACAGGGCGAAGGAGGTGCGTGGCGACCCTGCCAGGCGTTCGCCAACAAACTCGTCAATGAAAATGGATGGTGTAGCGCTTATGTGCTCAAAACCTAGTGATTGCATGGCACAGCATCACCAGTGCTAAAGCCTTAAGACAGCTGCATTTAATTGCAATGCAGGGGTTGTCACAGAGTCAGTTTTCCGTGCCAGGGAGTAATGCGCTGCCTCTAAAGGGGTCGGCAACGGTGAATAATTAAAAATCCAATGCAATATTTTGGAAAATTGTTTGAGAATTAAAAGATCGTATCAAGTGGAATAACAACCATGGCTAAAATTGCAATTATTGTAGGAGAAGAATTTGAAGATGCCGAATTTCAGGTGCCGTATGACCGTCTAAAACAGGCGGGACATGACATTGATTTAATGGGAGCACACGCCGCTAGTACCATACATGGCAAGCACAGAAAATCGGTTGCTCAAATCAATGTCTCTGCCAGTGTTGCCGATATCAACACTTATGACGCCCTGCTCATCCCCGGCGGTTACAGTCCGGACCATCTACGCACCGATCAGGACATCGCAATGTTCGTCAAGAGTTTCATGAACAGTCATAAACCGGTGGCCGCAATTGGTCACGGCCCGGAATTGTTGATCGAAGCTAACAACCTGGAAGGTCGCACACTGACCTCCTCGCAATCGGTCAAAACCGACCTTATCAACGCCGGCGCGATCTGGGTGGACAAAGCAATGGTACTGGATGCAAACCTGATCACCTCACGCGGCATCGATGATCTGGATTTTTTTTGTCAGGCTATCGAAGAGATACTGCAAGACGTTTCAGTCTTTCACAGCAACCCACAGCATGTTTCGAGCAAAGACGCCGACTTTACCCCTCAAGTAGAAATGGATACCGAAGGCTTCCTCCAGAATCCCGATGAATGGAACGAACAACTGGCAGAGTGGCTGGCAAAACAGGAAGGACTCGACGAATTAAATGAAGCGCGCTGGCAGGTCATCTATGCCCTGCGTGACTACTACAAAGAACACCAGCACGTCCCCAACTTCAAGAAATTATGCAAAGACGCCCATCAGACAGACGCCTATTGCATGGAGCGCTTATTCGACAACAACGGCAGCAAAGCCTGGCGCATCGCCGGTCTGCCTAACCCCGGTGAAGAGATAAATGCCTATTTGTAATTAATGCGTTAGATTGACGCAGGATGCCAAACGGTTTTGATTGGTCGCGGGATTTTGTTGGGATTCATGCCTTTATCCAACCCACAAACCTAAGAGAAAAATATAAATAACGAGAACAAATTGCACATCATACCGGCGTAGGCCGGTATCCATGTTTAGCACTTTGTGAGCATGTCTATTTTTTTGCGAGCCCACTACCCATAAAGTCATAATTTATCATGAAGGTTAATAATTGCGCGAATGTATCCAGACGCGCAACGTAGAAACAAAAAAATATTAACGTTAATTACGCTTTGTTCTAACTTTGCCATGCATGCTACGAGCTATGTTTCTTCATCGGGAAGCAATAGCGACCTCTCGCTTCTCCAGACCCGGACCAAATATACCGATGATGTATTACACAGGTAAACCACACGAAACGGCGGATGGATAATTTCACGGATGTTATCTTGATTAAACTCGGGAACCTTTCTACCTGAATCCGGGTGTTCACGCAGCCTTTGCACATTTTGCAATATGGCATTTACAAACTTTTGACCAACCTCCGGTGCACCCTGCTCCAGGTAATAAGCTTTAATTTCCTGGAGGTCGTTCAGAGCGGAGCGAGCGATAATTATCTTCACTTACTCTGCACCAAGTATTTTCTTCGCCTCAGCCAGCGTTACGGTATTGCCTTCTCTGATGTCAGCCAACCCCTGGGCCACAGCCTTAACGAACCGCAGTTCTTCGGCAGTTTTTTCGTAATCGTCCAAACCTTGCACGACAGCAACGCCTCTGCCTCTGCTGGTCAGCAGGACTGCTCTGTGGGTATTGTTCACCCGGCTTACGATTTTGCCCGGATTGACCTTGAGATCGGATAGAGGAACGACATCCTCTGAAAATTTTGTTTGCATGCTGACGCCCTCGTTGGAATTAGGGCTATTAATAGCACCTGTTTATAGGTGCTGTCAAGGGACAATGGAGATGGTTAATAATTGCACGATTTATTCAGACGTGCCGCGTAGAAACGAAAAATATTGGGGTTAATTATGCTTTGTTCTAACTTTGCCATGCATGCGTCCGATTACGCTACGCTAATCGGACCTACGAGCTGACTATGAAGATGCGCGGGCCTTATTGAATGTCACATTATGCAACAACATCAAAAATTCGGCCTACTCCTGCGGTCAGTGCCATTGCGAGTGCTCCCCAGAATGTAACTCTGATAGCACCGATGGTTATTGATGCACCACCTGCACGTGCAGCAATGCCGCCAAGAAAAGCAAGAAAAACCAGAGAAAACACTGCAACAAGAATAATGAGTAAGTTAACTGGTACAGCCCACGCAACCAGCAATGGAAGTGCAGCACCAACTGTAAAGGTAACTGCAGAAGAAAACGCGGCTTGAACAGG
Source organism: Gammaproteobacteria bacterium (assembly GCA_027858635.1). Taxonomy (GTDB): domain Bacteria; phylum Pseudomonadota; class Gammaproteobacteria; order SZUA-229; family SZUA-229; genus LH-M37. Next base: position 3,025 of record JAQICG010000078.1, read on the forward strand.
CCGAGCATCGCCATTCTCTGAGATACCTATTTCATCTCTAGCATGCGCACCAAGGGCGTCATGCGCCATGAGCTGTTCAGCTACCAGCTGTGCTAGTGATGGCTCAACACCTCTTCCTTCATATATTTCAGCCAGTTCATTTTTTTCAAAATCACGATTTTCTTCTAATGATTTTTTCTCAAGTACAAGATCTGCATTTTCAGTATCAGACTGGGAACTGACGGACACGTACTCACCGGCAGCCATAGACATAGCGCCTGCGACTAAGCCGGCAACACCGGCTATAAGAATTCCTTCATGGGCAGTGTTCGCAGCTGCAACACCAATAATAAGACTTGCAGTTGAAACTATTCCGTCGTTTGCTCCGAGCACGGCTGCACGCAACCATCCTACCCGATGTGATCTGTGGATTCCGGTATGACTCATATAATTCCCCTTTGATTATAACCACAGCTATCGTAAGTTGGCCGGATACCGGAATATTGAAATATACGGAATCCGTATAGTACGTTATTTATGGTCATGGTTGTTTTTCTAACTTTGCCATGCATGCGTCCGATTACGCTACGCTAATCGGACCTACGAACTACGCCTGTATAACGATATAACGTAGATTGGGCTGACGCAGGATGCCAACATATTGTTGGGGTTCGTGCATCTCCCCAATCTACAGTCTTCGTCTGCTGCGAAAGATATAACCCAATAAAAATCCTACCAGCAATAAAACCAATATTAATATCACACGTGACATTTCCATTTTCCAGAAGAGGAAATTTACGGTTACAATTTCGGTATTCTGAAGTATAAAAACAAGGATGAAGATTGTGCTGATGATGCCTATAGCAAGATGCAGTTTTTGAGTGGGGGTTTTCGTATTCATAATCAATGACTCCGTTTTTGTTTAATTACAACACCAATTTATAAATTAATTACCGGCATAGATAAGACCACGGCGAACCAGCCACTTTTCAATTTCGACGGCAACCAGCACCAGTGAAGACAGCAGCAGACACACTACCAGATCGAACAGTGGTAGTGGCTGGGTGTGAAAAATATCATTCAGCGCCGGGGCGTAGATGACGGCCAGTTGTAACAGCAGCGTTAACAGTACCGCGCCCAGCATTGGCAGGTTGCTGAACAGGCCGATGCTGAACAGTGAGGCGCTTTCGCTGCGCACGGCCAGTGAGTGAAACAGTTGCGAGACGGTGAGCACGGTGAATACGATGGTCTGCCAGTAGGGTACATCCCGGGAAATCGCCCAGGCCATGGAGGCGATGGAGAGGCCGCCAACAAACAGCCCGACCCAGATGATGTGTTGCCACATGCCATGCGCAAAAATACTTTCCTCCGGGGGGCGCGGCGCGCGCTGCATAATGTTCGGCTCGGCGGGTTCGGCGGTAAACGCCAGCCCCGGCAGGCCGTCGGTGACCAGATTGATCCAGAGAATATGGATGGGCAACAGGGGGATGGGCAGACCCATAAAGGGCGCGAGAAACAGTGTCCAGATTTCACCGGAATTGGAGCTCATGGTGTCTTTGATGAACTTGCGGATGTTGTCGAAGAC
>JAQICG010000439.1 GCA_027858635.1 Gammaproteobacteria bacterium
CCGGGCAATAGTAATTCTATTGCCCAAAAAAGCGGTGAAATATGGACCGGCCAGGCGAATTTGCAGCCGATTTCCTTCAAGTCAGACAGGCTCCTAAAGGTGGACGCGATTGTGAATGCCGCCAATAACTCATTACTGGGCGGTGGTGGTGTCGATGGCGCAATTCATCGCGCCGCAGGGCCGGAATTGCTGGAAGAATGCAGAGCACTGCACGGCTGCGAAACCGGTTCAGCCAAACTAACCGGCGCCTACCGGCTGCCGGCAAAATACATCATTCATGCCGTTGGCCCGGTCTGGCGTGGCGGCGGTCAGCACGAAGCCGAGTTGCTGGCATCGTGCTATCGTGAATGTTTTAAAATTGCTGATCAACACCAGCTTGAGTCCATCGCTTTTCCGGCCATCAGCTGCGGCGTTTACGGTTATCCGATTGAGCAGGCCTGCGACATTGCTATCACTGAAACGCTCGCCGCCGCCCGGCACAACTCTGTTCAGCATGTCATATTCGCCTGTTTTAATACAGAAGTTGAGCGCGCGTTACGCCATAGCCTTGCTCATCATAAACAAATTTATTGATAATCTTATATGCCCTAAACATGTCTATAAAAACAATAAAAAATTATTCTGAACATTTTGGTTTCTGGCTGGGGCTGGTGCTTTTCATGATTGTACTCTGGCTACCGGTATTCCCCACACCCGCCATCCAGAACATGTGCGCCATCGCCCTGTTAATGGTGACGTGGTGGATCAGCGAGGCTTTGCCACTCGCCGTGACCGCATTACTGCCGCTGGTTTTGTTCCCGTTACTGGGTATCACCTCCGGCAACGAAGTCGCCTCGGTGTACATGAACTCCACGATCTTTCTCTTCATTGGTGGCTTCGTACTGGCGCTGTCGATGCAGCGATGGGGGCTGCATACCCGCATCGCCCTGCGCATCATCGGCTGGTTTCATGGCAGCACCCGGCTAATGGTATTCGGCTTCATGCTCACCGGTGCCGTGCTCTCGATGTGGATTTCCAATACCGCCAGCGCCACCATGCTGCTGCCCATTGGCCTTGCGGTATATGCACGCGCTTCCGACCAGCTCAGTGCTAGCGACCGGCAATCACTGTTGACCGCGCTGATGCTGGGCATTGCCTACTCCTGCTCCATCGGCGGCACCGCCACCCTGATCGGCACCCCGCCCAACATGGCCATGCAGCGCATTTTTGAAATCAGCTTTCCTTCTGCGCCCGTCATCAGTTTTGCCCAGTGGCTGATGTTCGCTCTGCCACTGTCCGCCGTTTTGCTGGTCAGCGCCTGGCTGGTGATCACTTTGCGTTATACCGGAAAAAACTTTCCTGCGTTATCGCAGACAAAAAATTTAACCAACACCCAGCAGCAGTCTATGTCCTATGAGGAAAAAATGGTGGCGGCGGTTTTTACCACCACGGCTTTGTGCTGGATATTTCGGCAGGATATTGTCATCGGCGTACTTAGCATTCCCGGCTGGTCTCGGCTGCTCGAACACGCCGACCTGATCAACGACGGCACGGTAGCCATTGCTGCTGCCCTGCTGCTGTTTGTCATACCCTCAAGAAACCAGACTCAGTTCAGAAAGCTCGCCGATCTTGACACCATCAGCGAACTGCCCTGGAAAATCGTATTGCTCTTCGGCGGCGGCTTTGCCCTGGCTAAAGGCTTCACTGCCAGCGGCCTGTCTGAATTTATCGGCCAGCAGTTTCTCAGCTCCCAGGATGCCGGCACGTTCTCCCTCATTGCCGCGACCTCCACTCTGGTGATATTTCTCACCGAAGTCACCTCCAATACCGCGACTGCGCAAATGCTGCTGCCGCTGGTGGCCACCATAGCCAGAGCCATTGAGGTCAACCCGCTGCTATTAATGCTACCGGTTACGCTGTCCGCTTCCATGGCCTTTATGATGCCGGTTGCAACGCCGCCCAATGCCATCGTTTTTGCCTCGGGCAATTTGAAGATTCGCGACATGGTAACCACCGGCTTCATTATCAATCTGCTCGCCATTCTCATGATCTCACTGACCACTTATTTCTGGGGCATGCAGGTATTTGCCATCGATGCCTCGGTTATGCCGGACTGGGCCAACTAAACAAGTATTAGTCCACAGATGCGCGCTAGCAAACGCAGACAAGTTCTAATTCTTTATGTTCGCGTCTCACTCCCACCCCTAAACCCGACAGTCTCCTAAACAAAAAAGTCCGCGCACCCATATGGCTGCACGGACTTTTTTAAAATCATAAAGTCGAAAAAATTATCAGAAAGTAAACACCAGAGTCACCGCTGTCTCGCGGTCATAGTGCTCGGTTCCCGGCGGCACCGCTTCCAGATTCTTCACGCTGTGGGACAGCTTCATCGCCAGGGTTGAATTGATTTTGGCGGTTAACCCGGTCACCGAATTCCATTCATCCTGTTCCTCACCGGCTTCATAGGTGAGATCCTGTGTGAATGTCGAGGTCTTGGAAATTTTCCAGATATAGCACGCGTTCATACGCAGCAGCATCTCATCGCGTCTCTCCTCGGCCGGTGCCGGCGGTGCTGGCTGCTCCAGCCGATAGGAACGATAACCCGGACCGACTTCCAGCCTGAGGTCATGCCTGTCGGTGTGAATTACCCGGCGGCCATAACCCGCACCGAGCTTGGCTTGATACTCAAAACCGCTGAAGCGGTCATCTTCATAACTCAGCAAGCCATAGAAATAATTATATTCGGTGAACTTGTAATCCGACTGTCCACTGACCAGCCATTTCGCCGCAGTGCGTTCCGCGCTTGTCACCGCCGGGGTCACCGTGTCATCGGTGGTTTCAGTTTTGGATGACAAGGCATCGGCATGTATCTTGTGCGCCCACTTTTCTATTTCATAGGAGAGGTCATAGGCCGCTCTCAGGGTCTCAGTATTGGTGTTTCCGGAAACATTGACATAACCCACCTCAGCTGAACTTTTCCACGGCGAGTCGGTTTTTTC
>JAQICG010000133.1 GCA_027858635.1 Gammaproteobacteria bacterium
ACGACGCCGCCGTGCAGACCTTCGTAGAACATCAGGTCGGAGTTGGCTGGAATGTCTTCCCAGGGCGTGAACTGGCCGGGTTGCAGGCCTGCATAAGCCTCGGCTTCTTCGTCGCTGTGCAGGTAGAGGCGTCTCTGGCCGGTGCCTGATTTACCGTAGTTTTTGAACAGCTCTTCCAGTTTGTCGAAGACATTAGCTTCCGGACCAAAATGGCTGAAGTTTTTGTTGCCTTCAGCTTCAGCCTTGGCCATAACCTCGTTCATCGCCGCTCGGTCGTAACGGTGAAAGCTGTCACCTTCGATGTCGACCGGGGTAATGGTTTCACGGGTGAATATCTGTTCAAAGGCGTGTTTTACGGTAGATGTACCGGCACCTGATGAGCCGGTAACGGCAACAATAGGATGTTTATGAGACATGGTGTGCTCCTGTTATATCTTTAAGAATCTATGAGTTGGCGGCCATTATTATTCTGTATCGCTGCTGGGATCGGCCTACAAAAGGCGGTTATTGTAACTGTTTTTAGGGTTTTCAGCGATAGTACTCATGATTGTGCGTTAATTTGTACCTGAATCCGTGGCTTAACCACGGATTCAGGTTGTACAGTTTGCCTGTTAATCCTTCCTCTCGTAGACCATATCCCAGACACCGTGACCCAGTTTCAGGCCGCGCCGTTCAAATTTGGTCTGCGGGCGCAGGCCTTCAGCAGCAACAAAATGAGCCTCGCCCGCTATATTGAAGAAGTGCGGGTTCTTATCCATCACTTCCAGCATCTGTTCGGCGTAATTTTCCCAGTCGGTAGCCATGTGAAACTGGCCATCAATGCGCAGATGTCTGCGTATCACTTCGACAAAATCATCTTTCAGAATGCGCCGTTTATGATGGCGCTTTTTGTGCCAGGGGTCGGGGAAAAACAGCTGCACCCGATCCAGCGAGTTTTCAGGAATCTGTTTGTCGAGCACTTCGACCGCATCGTGGTGGATCACGCGCAGATTGCTGATGCCGGCCTGATCAATGCCGTGCAGCAGATGGCCTACACCCGGAGTGTGAACTTCGATGCCCAGAAAATTGCGTTCGGGATGGTTAATAGCCTGCTCCAGCAGCGACTCGCCGTTGCCGAAACCGATCTCCAGTGTGACCGGTGCGGCGCGCTGAAAAAAGGTGGCGAAATCCAGCAGGGCTTCGCTGAAGTCGATGGCATATTTCTGCCAGTGACTGTCGAGTGCCTGCTGCTGGGCGGGCGTTAATCTACCCTGGCGCAGCACAAAACTGCGCACCGGGCGATGCAGATGCTCATTTTTCTCTTCGTTCACGGTGCTTAAAAAAACAGGCCTTCAATGGGCGAGGAGGCCGAGGCGAAGCGTTTTCTCGGCATGCGTCCGGCTAAAAATGCTTCGCGACCGGCTTAGATGGCTTTTCTCATGGCGGAGGCCATCAGCACCGGATTCTGCGCTGCGGCGATGGCGGTGTTCATCAGAATGCCGTCACAGCCCAGCTCCATGGCGATGGCGGCATCGGAAGCGGTGCCCACGCCGGCATCGACGATGATCGGCACGCTGGCATTTTCGACGATGGTGAGAATGTTATAGGGGTTGCGAATACCCAGGCCGGAACCGATGGGGGCGGCCAGTGGCATCACCGCGGCGCAGCCGATATCCTCCAGGCGTTTGGCGATTAAGGGGTCATCGCTGGTGTAGACCATGACATCGAAACCATCCTTGACCAGTATTTCAGCCGCTTCCAGCGTGGCGGTAATGTCGGGAAACAGGGTTTTTTCATCGCCCAGCACCTCCAGTTTGACCAGGTTGTGACCGTCGAGCAGCTCCCGCGCCAGACGGCAGGTGCGCACTGCATCGGCCACGGTATAACAGCCGGCGGTGTTGGGCAGCAGGGTGTACTTGTCGGGCGGCAGAATGTCCAGCAGATTGGGTTCATCCGGGTTCTGGCCGATGTTGGTGCGGCGCACAGCAATGGTGATGATCTCCGCGCCGCTGTCTTCAATGGCCTGCCGCGTCTGGTCGTTGTCTTTGTATTTGCCGGTACCGACCAGAAGCCGCGACTGGTAAGTCTTGCCGGCGACGATCAGGGGAGTGTCGTTAGATATAGAGGCTGTTTCTGTGGTCATGATTGCTTGTCTGCTGGAAGTTATCAGTTTGAATTAAGGCGTTCTTTCGCGGCCGGTTGAGAGGAATGCGATTTATCCGCCACCAATGGCCTGAACAATTTCCACCTGATCATCGGCTTTTAGTGTGTAACCGGCGTGTTCGCTACGCGGACTCATTTCCTGATTGACCTCGATAGCCAGGCGTTTATTCTCAAGTCCCAGCTGTAAAATCAGTTGCTGGAGATTGAGGCCGTTTTCGAATGTGCGCTGTTCGCCGTTTATTGTAATGTTCATAAGCAATGAATTGTACATGATTATGATGGAATGGAAGTAGGCTCAGGACTTCGGATTGTTTGTTGATGGCTTTTGCCCGGTTAAGATAGAATAAGCAGGTTATTGTGCTATATATTGATTTAACTAGGAAATTTTCAACAGAGACCGTGACCGGTGTGGGTTTAGATGGGCAGGCTATTTGGCAAAATGATAAAAATAAAAAAGCAAAGAATTTCAGCGGTGATCGTAACCGTATTTATGTGTTTGCCGGGCGCCATATGGGCGAGCAACAACCCCTTCGATAAGGGCGTGGATATCAACATCGGTAGTGACCGGGAGTGGGTGATCAAGGATAAAGCCATGACCCGTTCGGGTTCTGAGGCGGGTGATTTTTATCATTTTTCGTATGATCGCAAACAGATACGTTTGCGAATTGCTGATAGTGTTAACGATGATGAAACTTCTGCCCGACAATATCAGCAGTTTACCGTGGAAGATATACAGGTAGACGGGCAACGCCTTCCCCTTTTCCAGTGGTGCCTGGCTAATCAGCAGGGGCATTCGCGATCATTGCAGCAGGGAATGAAAGTTAAGCAGGACGTATGTGTTAATCAGGGCGAGCAGGGCACTTTTACCATGCGCCTGAATGCGGCAACGCTGGAGGCTTTGAATGATGGCAAAACATTAAGCTTCATGCTGAAGCCCTTTCGTTTGCCGGTTAATGTGAATATTGATATTTCTGATTTTTCCACGGCGTCGGCCCGGCTAGCCGCTGAATTACGACCGGTGCAAAAACCAAAGGCCATTGCTCCAGAAAAGAAAGTGGTTCCGGTTATGGAGAAAGTAGCTGCGGCGAAAAAATGCAGTGCTCGCGCCCCAAAAGGCTTTAATAAGATCAAATCTGTTGAATATGTCTGCGCGGATGCCGCCGCCAAAACAAAAGCCGAAGCGGATATTAATGCCCAGGTGGAAAAAGTGCGCGCGATCGAAGCAAAACAGGCCGCAGAGAAAGAGCTTAAACGTAAGCAGGCTGAAGCGGAGCAAGCCGAAAAACAGCAGGCCGAGCAAGCAAGGCTGGCGGCTGAGCAGGCCGCGCTGGCTGAAATAGAAGCTTCAAAATCTCAGGTGAGTGCTGAGATCACCGATAAGATGCTGGCGCTGTGCATGAAACAATGGCAGAAAGGTCAGCATCGCTGTTATTGCGAGAAATTTCTGGAGCACGCGCCGGAGGGCATCGAATCTGACGCCTCCTGCGGGGCCGAATAATCGTCAAAATTTAGGAGAGCGTTTTTTGAAAAATTAAAGGCTTTGGTCCACGGATTCAGGTCTTATATAAAACAGAGAAGACAATATTAAGAATTTGCTTTTTTCGCGCCCTTCGCGTTTTTCGCGGACAAAGCCTTTGTTTTTATCTGCGTTTATCTTCTGTGGACTAAGTTGTCCTGATTTTTTATGCGCCATGCCATCATAATTGTTCACAACTCATTGCGGAGGCTTAATCCCGCAATGGGCGATCAACTTTTTGCGTAAATTTTCTTATGGCTGAATGTATTGTAATTGGTGGTGGTGTTATCGGCATGATGACCGCCCGGGCGCTGCACCTTTCCGGGATGGATGTGCTCCTGCTGGAGCGCGGTCCCCTGGGCGGGGAATCCTCCTGGGCAGGGGGCGGCATCATTTCACCACTGTACCCCTGGCGTTATCCCGATTCGGTGAATGTGCTGGCACAGCACAGCAAAACCCTGTACCCGGATCTGGTCGCGCAGTTGCGTGACGAGAGTCAGGTCGACTGTGAATTGCTGCACAGTGGCTTGCTGATTGTTGATCAGGAGGAACGCGAGTCGGCCATGGAATGGTCAAGGCGGTGGTCGGAAAATATGCAGCATATTACCGGGCGCAAAGATTTATTATTCATCGAGCCGGCGGTGGCCAGTGAGATCGATCAGGCACTGTGGATGGCGAAGGTAATGCAGGTTCGAAATCCCAGCATCATGAAAGCCTTGCGCGGCAGCTTTGATCGTTTGGGCATTGCTTACCGCGAACACGCGCTGGTGCGCGATATTATAGTGCAATCAGGTCGGGTAACAGGTGTGCAGGTGGGCGATGAAAGACTGGAGGCAGACCGGGTTATCGTGGCCGGCGGCGCCTGGAGCGCGGGTTTGATTGAGGCGGTGCAGCACATTGATGTCGAGCCGGTGAAAGGACAGATGATCATGTTCAAGGGCGAGCCGGATCTGGTCAGGCGCATCGTTCTGGCTGAGGGGCACTATATTATCCCGCGTCGGGATGGTCGGGTGCTGGCGGGCAGTACGCTGGAGAAAACCGGTTTTGACAAAACCACCTCAGAGCGTGCGCTGGAAACTTTGACCGCCACCGCAACTGCGCTGGTGCCGGTGTTGGCCACACTGCCGGTGGAGCGGCAATGGGCGGGACTGCGTCCGGGCACGGCCAACGGTGTACCTTATGTATGCGCGGTTGATGATGTGGAAGGCCTGTATCTGCACGCCGGTCATTATCGTAACGGTATTGTGCTGGGGCCGGCATCGGTGCAGTTGATGACCGAACTGGTGCTGGGTAAGAAGCCCCATTGCGACCCGTCGCCCTATAAGGTGGGTGCTTTACACTAGGAGTCTGACCGAGAATAGACTGTCTTACTGCGGAAGAGCGGCTCTCGCTTTAATCCCCCTAAACCCGACAGTCTCCCGGGGCATTTTGATATACTGTTTTTTTGAAATTTCCAAATCAGCCGGAATAGCTCAGTTGGTAGAGCGCATCACTCGTAATGATGAGGTCCGCGGTTCGATTCCGCGTTCCGGCACCATTTCAATTAAAGATTTTTTCACTTCTGATCGGAAGATTAGAAATGAGGTTTGACCGGGGCATCCTGGAAGCGCTGGATGCTTTCGACAATCTCTTTTTTGGCCGCATCAACAGAGTTCCAGCCCTCGATCTTGACCCATTTGTTAATTTCCAGATCTTTGTAGTGTTCAAAGAAATGCGAGATCTGCTTCAGCAGCTGGGGAGGAACGTCGTCCATGGACTTGATGTGAGTATAGGTTGACGAGAGATTGTCCAGTGGCACCGCCAGTATTTTTGCATCAGGACCCGATTCGTCGGTCATGTCGAGCACGCAAACCGGGCGGCAGCGGATGACCGAGCCGGTAATGAGCGGAACCGGTGTGACAACCAGAACATCAACCGGATCACCGTCTTCGGACAGGGTATGCGGAACATAGCCGTAATTGCAGGGGTAATGCATGGCCGTATCCATGAAGCGATCAACGAACATGGCGCCGGTCTCTTTATCTATTTCGTATTTAACCGGGTCACTGTGCGCGGGTATTTCAATGATGACGTTTATTTCGTCGGGGGTGTTCTGGCCGGGGTTGACGCGATCAAGATTCATGGCGGTCTCGGGAAGTTGTAAATGTACGGCAGCCAGTTTAACAGTAATGGCTTATATAGTAACCCCGCCCGGAGATCTGCATGGTATTGAATAAGCGAGCAGTTATCGATGCGTCGAGGCGAGAAAGTGGCTGTCTGGCAAAGCTCAGGCAGGATGCCGGGGTAAAGTGTCGAAAACTCAACCGTTCATCTGCGATATATCGCGCCCCATCCATTCATGGTGGCAGCTCACTGATATTGGTCTTAAATTACAGACATGAAAAAGTACACAGGATATAGCTTGATTGAACTGATGGTGGCACTGGCGGTGCTGGCCATTATTATATCTGTCGGTCTGCCGCAGATGTCGGTGTTCTTCAAGGGCGGCAGGATGGTGACAATCCCCAATGATCTTCTTGCGGGGCTGCATATTGCTCGCAGTGAGGCCATCAAGAGAAATGGCCGAGTGACCATGTGTAAGAGCGCGGACGCAGGTGCGGCTTCGCCTGTATGTGCAACCGGAGCTGTAGACTGGGATGAGGGCTGGTTTGTATTCGTGGAAGGCAGTGACGCGGGCAATACTATAGGGTCCTACTCCAGTAGTAACGATGGTGCTATCCTGAAGGTTAATACGGGCGTTGAAAACAACAAAGCCACGATCACCGCAGACAGTACCCAAATCGCTGATTATGTAACGTTTACCTCCCGGGGCACACCCAAACAGGCTAATGGCGCCACTCAGTCAGGCCTGTTCAGGGTCTGTGACGACCGCGGTCTGAGCAGTGCCCGAGGCGTGGTGCTGAATGCCTCCGGCCGGGTGCGGGTAACGCAGGACGCAGATAAAATCGAGACTTGCCCATGATGCCGCAGCTTAAAAAAACAATGCCTAAACAGCAGGGCTTCAGTTTGATTGAAGCTATCGTCGCCTTTCTCATTCTTTCTATCGGCATGCTGGGCATCGCCTCCCTGCAGATGCTTTCCTTGAAGGCAGGCCATACCGCCGAATTGCGCACCCTGGCGGTCATTAAGGCGGAAGAAATGTTTGAACGCATCCGCAATAACCCGATCGCTCTGGACCCGGCAAATACCGCTTCGGCCAGTTATGTGGCGACTACTACCGATGTAGGCACCGATTATGCGTGTGATGATTCCGGCGGCACGGTTAATCTGTGCACCTATGCGGAGATGGCGCAGTACGATATTTTCCAGTGGAAAACGGATTTAAGAAACAGTCTGCCTGATAATGATAATACCAACGCCAGCATTACTGTGGTGCCTGTAACCGCGGGAAACCCGGCTGCAACAGTGACCATCACCATAAACTGGCAGGAACGAAAACAGGAGGCGCAAACCATGGATACCATAAATTACAGCGTAACCGCGCATATATGTGATAACACACTATGTTGACTTTGAGGCAGAAAAGAATGAATCCCGGTTGCTCAAATCCTGAACGTTCATCTGGCTTCTCGCTCATCGAGCTGATGCTGGCCATGCTGATCGGCCTGATTATCATGGGTGGCGTCATGCAGCTGTTCATTTCAACACGAGACACCCAGCGCAGTAGTGAAGATCAGCTGGCATTGCTGGCCGATGCGCGCTTCGCGATCGATACCATTGCCTATGATCTCCGCCATACCGGGTTATGGGGTCGGCATAATGATCCCGCCATCATCGCCTGTCAGCAAGGCGGCGCGCCCTCCTATCCCTGCCCCGCGGGTGCCACGATGCCAGCGGCGACCGCCGACTGTGCGGCGAGTGCCTATATAAATCTGGGTGCCCCCTTGTTCGCCACAGATGGTACTAATCCTTATTCAGCCACCTGCGCCAACCAGTCATACAAAACCGGCACGGATGTGCTCAGCCTGCGCTATGCCGATACCAACCAGATCGGAACCACTGTTCTGGCCGATGATGTAGCTTATTTCCGCACCAGTACATCGGTAGGCATGCTGTTTATAAAAAAAGAGGGGGAGACGTTTCCAGCCTCACCTTATAACGATCTG
>JAQICG010000291.1 GCA_027858635.1 Gammaproteobacteria bacterium
GTTCGTAATAATGGTAACGACGCAGAACATCCTGCTGTGACTGTTCCAGTAACTTTTCGGCCACTTCGGGATGTGTGCGCCAGAGCATGTTGAAGCGGGTTTCTGATTCAACAAATTTACGATATGGAATGGAAGGCGGTTTGCTGTCCAGATTGAGCGGGTTAATACCCTGCCGGGCTTTTTCCGGGTTGTATCGGAACAGTGGCCAGTGACCACTGTCAACGGCCAGCTGTTGCTGATGATGATTGTTTTTCAGGTCGATGCCATGCGCAATGCAGGGTGAATAAGCAATGATTAACGACGGCCCGGGATAGGCCTCGGCTTCGTTAAAGGCATGGATGGTCTGGATGTCTTTGGCGCCATAGGCCACGCGGGCGATATAGACATTTTCGTAATCCATCGCCAGCAGGGCCAGATCTTTTTTGGGCGTGGGTTTGCCGCCCGCCGAAAATTTGGCGACGGCACCGCGCGGTGTGGCCTTCGAGGTTTGACCGCCGGTATTGGAATAAACTTCCGTATCCAGCACCAGGATGTTGACATCGTTGCCGGTGGCCATGACATGATCGAGTCCGCCATAACCGATGTCGTAAGCCCAGCCATCACCACCTATAATCCAGACGCTCTTGCGTAACAGGTTCTCTGCCAGTGTCTCCAGTTCACGCGCTTCAACTTTGTCGACGGCGCTCAGTTTTTCGCGCAGTTGTTCAATGCGCTGGCGCTGTTGCCCAATGCCCTCTTCGGTCGATTGATCGGCGGCTAAAATATCATCGACCAGGGCGTCAGCATGCAGCTCGGATTTTAATTGCTGTAACAGCTCTGTCGCATACTGCTTCTGTTTGTTAACAGCCAGGCGCATGCCCAAACCGAATTCGGCGTTATCTTCGAACAGTGAATTCGACCAGGCCGGCCCCCTGCCCTCGGCGTTTTTCGCCCAGGGTGTGGTGGGCAGATTGCCGCCGTATATCGATGAGCAGCCGGTGGCATTGGCGACCAGCATACGGTCGCCAAATAGCTGGCTGGCGAGTTTGATATAAGGGGTTTCACCGCAGCCTTCACAGGCACTGGAGAATTCAAACAGCGGCTGCAGAATCATCGCGCCCTTGATGGTGTTGCTTTTAATCAGCGTACGGTCGTATTCGGGTAAACCGAGGAAAAATTCCCAGTTCTGTTTTTCCTGCTGGCGCAGCTCCGGAGTGTAAGGCACCATGTTCAGGGCTTTGTGACTGACGTTGCTCTTGTCATGAATGGGGCAGATGTCTACACACACGCCGCATCCGGTACAGTCCTCCGGTGAGACCTGATACGTCATGTGCAGATTTGGTGCTACATCCTTACCCTTTACCGGCATCGATTTGTAGCTTTCAGGTGCATTTTCAATCAGGGCTTCATCATAGACTTTGGAGCGGATGACGCCGTGCGGACACACCAGTGGACATTTGCCGCACTGGGTGCAGAGGTTTTCATCCAGCACGGGAATTTCCAGCGCGAGGTTTCTTTTTTCATAAGACGCTGTACCGGTTGGGTAACTGCCATCAGCGGGAAACAGGCTGACCGGAATCTGATCACCCCGCCCGGCAATGAGTTCGCGGGTGACGTTTTTGATAAAATCAGGGGCGTTCTGCGAGATTTTGGATTCCAGTATTAGGTCTGAGTCCACCTGATCGGGCACTTCAACCCGATGTAGATTGGCCAGCGCTTCATCAATTGCCTTGAAGTTGGATTCAACCAGGCGTTTGCCTCTTTTGCCGTAAGTTTTTTCCACCGCTTCCTTGATCTCGGCAATGGCCCGGTCTTTGGGCAGGATACCGGAAATGGAAAAAAAGCAGGTCTGCATGATGGTGTTGATGCGCTTGTGCATGCCGGCAGTTTCAGCGACCTTATAAGCATCGACGATATAGAGTTTTATATTTTTATCGATGATTTGCTGCTGCATCGTCTTCGGTAGAGTCGGCCAGACCTGCTCGGCAGGCGCAGAGGTATTGAGCAGAAATATCGCCCCCTCGGCGGCCTTGTCCAGCATAGGATAGCGTTCCAGAAATACCGGCTGGTGGCAGGCGACAAAATCGGCCTCAGCATCACCGATTAAATAGGTGGATCGTATCGGCCTGTCACCAAAACGTAAATGCGAGATGGTGACCGCCCCGGCTTTTTTGGAGTCATAAACAAAATAGCCCTGAACGTACTTGTCGGTATTCTCACCAATGATTTTTATGCTGTTTTTATTGGCGCTGACGGTACCGTCACTGCCCAGGCCATAGAACATCGCCTGAAAACAGTGCTCGTGCGCATCGGTACGAAAGTGCTCATCCCAGCGCAGACTGCTGTGGGTGACATCATCAATGATGCCGACGGTGAAATTATTTTTAGGTGTGGCTGAAGCCAGTTCGTCAAACACGGACTTGACCATGGGCGGGGTAAACTCTTTTGAAGACAGGCCATAACGACCACCGGTGACCAGGGGCATGGTTTTGAATTTGCTTTCCGCGCTACAAAAGTTCTTCGCGATGCCGGTAATGACATCCTTATAAAGCGGTTCACCGTCAGAGCCCGGTTCCTTGGTGCGGTCGAGTACGGCGATTTTTTTCACGCTATCAGGAATCGCCGCAAGCATGGCCGCGCTATCCAGCGGGCGGAACAGGCGCACCTTTAACAGCCCGACTTTCTCACCCTGCGAGGATAAATACTCAACCGTTTCATGCGCCGTTTCCGCGCCCGAACCCATCAGTATAATAATACGTTCTGCATCATCGGCACCCACATAGTCGAACAGCTGGTAGGCTCGCCCCGTCAGTGTGCCAAACTCATCCATGACCTTCTGGACGATGCCCGGCATGGCCTGATAGTAGCGGTTCACGGACACACGGGCTTGAAAGAATACATCCGGGTACTCCGAGCTGCCCCGCAGTACCGGGTGTTCCGGTGACATAGCACGCCGGCGATGTTCGGTAATGCGCTGATGATTGATGAGCTGTTTCATGGTATCGGTATCAATCGATATTACTTTTGCGATTTCATGAGAGGTTCTGAATCCATCGAAAAAATGCACAATGGGAATGCGTGATTCCAGGGTTGCGGCCTGTGCGATCAAGGCCATGTCCATGGCCTCCTGCGGCGAATTCGACGCTAAAAAAGCAAAGCCGGTGGAACGCGTGGCCATGACATCACTGTGGTCTCCGAAGATGGAAAGCGCCTGTGCCGCGACCGAGCGCGCGGCGACATGGAATACGGTAGGCGTGAGTTCACCGGCAATTTTAAACATGTTAGGGATCATCAGTAACAATCCCTGCGAGGCGGTAAACGTGGTGGTGAGCGCACCGGCCTGTAGAGCGCCGTGAACGGTGCCGGCGGCCCCGGCTTCGCTCTGCATTTCAATAATGTCGGGGACCGTGCCCCAGAGATTGGGCTGGTGACGCGAGGTCCACTCATCGGCCCATTCCCCCATTGGAGATGCGGGTGTTATCGGGTAAATGGCGATGACTTCATTGCTGATATGAGCAATGGTGGCGGCGGCCTGATTGCCGTCGATGGTGAGCGTTTTATTATGTGACATTACCCGTCATATCCTCCGGATTTTCTTACAAGTTATTAAACACCCTTTGCGCATTTAAATGCAATGACACCGATCAATAAAATCAATGTTATATCAGTTCTGTTGATGTAGTTTGGACAGATTTAGTAGGGAAATATAGCGTAGAGACTCTGTTCTCATATATGGATTTATCCCGTGAATACTGCAAGGATTAAATAGTGGATTTGTAAGTTATTATGTAAACATTACATCATTTATAAAAAAATGTAAGTGTCATTTTATGCGCCGTATAGATGGTTTATATTAATATGCTGTTTTTCAGAAGCAAACAATCAGGTCTTTTATATCTCATCACACTATGTGCGATCTGGATGGTAATACTACTTATTGCCACATCTTTTATCTACAAGCTCGAAATGGACGGCAAAGAGATTAAGCTTCAGAACATTCACGATAGAATTTATTCACATGTTGCCGACACACTAAAAGTATATGAGGTGTCAATTGAGTCATTCGCCAGCATGCTGACGGCAGAACCAAACAGCGATTTTGAGCATGCCAGAAAATTTGCCAGGCAGTTGCGCAAGCATTATCCGGACATCTATATGTTCGAGATTGCCAAAAGAATTCCGCACAGTGAACGTGATGATCTGGAACAAAACATGCGGGAGCTTGGCTATAAGGATTTTGTTCTGCACTCTTTCGGTTACAACTCAGACAGACAAAAACACCCGTTACCAGTGAAAGAATTCTATTATCCGGTTGTTTTTATCGAACCCGAATTAGAGCAATCAGAGGGGGTTTTGGGTCTCGACCTGTCAGAGGGGAATTCAGTACTGAGTGAAGGGCTTGAAAAATCGTTTAATTTAAACACGAATGTGGCATCGCGTCCTTTTTTGCTAAGGGAGGGAATTCGTGGCTATGTTCTTTGTCGAGAAGTTAATACCAATTATGAGCACTATCCTGATAATTTTACATCCAGACATGATCTTTATGCAT
>JAQICG010000119.1 GCA_027858635.1 Gammaproteobacteria bacterium
GTTTTTATCAGCGTTTATCTGAGTTCATCTGTGGACCAAATGATTTACGTCAGAAATACTGTTAATTTCTAATACGGAAAATTTTTCCGCTATCAGTAGAAAAATAGAGCCAGCCTTCGGGGCTTTGCGTCAGTGCGCGAATGCGCTCATTCAGCGATTTGAGCAAGCGTTCTTCTTTTACAGCTTTTCCGTCTTTATCCAAAACCACGCGGTTAAGGTGTTGCAGTTTCAGCGCGCCGGCGATTAAGTCGCCCTGCCACTGAGGAAAGGCCTGGCCGGAGTAGACGATCAGGCTTCCTGGTGCAATGGAGGGGTCGTAGACTTTGACCGGTTGTTGCATGCCTTCGCGATGCGTGCCTTCACCCACCGCGATGGGCGCCCAGTATTCCTTGCCATAGGAGATCACCGGCCAGCCATAATTTTTACCCGCTAGAATCAGATTGATTTCATCGCCGCCTCTGGGGCCGTGTTCAATTTCCCAGAGGCGATTATGTTGTCGGTCAAAATATAAACCCTGAGGATTGCGGTGACCGTAACTCCAGATTTCCGGTAACGCATTCCTGTTGTTCACGAAAGGATTGTCATCAGGAACACTGCCGTCCGGATTCAAACGGAGTATGGCGCCTGCATGATTGCTTAAATCCTGTGCATAGTCGCGTTCACCGCGATCGCCGATACCGAAAAACAGATAGCCTCTGTCATCAAAAGCAATACGACTGCCAAAATGCCGACTTGTACCGCTGGTTGATTTTGTGACCAGCAATTCCTGCCATTCACTGAAACCGGACTGCTCGTCATCAAGCCGTCCCCGCCCCAGCACGGTTGCGCCTTTACCGTCGACCGCTTTTACATAAGTGAAGTAGATCCAGCCTGTTTTTGGGTAGTCCGGTGACAGGGCGACATCGAGCATGCCGCCCTGACCAGTCGCCAACACCGACGGCGTATTATTGAGTTTTATTTTTTGGGCATCGCTCAGATTAAACAGATAGACCGAACCATTGCGTTCTGTAATCAACAGTTTTTCTTTGGAAATAAAAGCCATTCCCCAGGGTACCGAAAAGTCAGCGGCCACCTGTTCGACCCGCAGCTCCATACCTTCACTTTTGATGGTGAAGGGCTGAGTAAAATCCGCGTCAGCTACGGAGAAGAAGAGTGACTGGATAAACAGGGTTATGCCCAGCAGGCACAGAGGGTTTTTAAATTTCATTTGCGATCTCCTGTCTGGTGAATAACGACGTCGACCCGGCCAGGCAGGTGCACGATTAATTTGAATACTATATTCCTGCCTGTGTTCTTTTCCAAATATTTTATTAGGCCTATAATGGCCACAGTTTTAGCCTATTTTTATTAAACAGATCAGGAGTCATTTTATGAAAATCACCGTAATCGCCCTCTCACTGTTATTGCCCGCATTCGCTTTCGCGCAGGAGATGCCGAGCATGAACCAGGCTGATATTGAGAATATGATGAATAACCTGCAAGGCATGGAAACCTGTATGCAGAATATTGATGAAAAAAAGCTGGATGAATTAAAGCGCGGTGCGGAACGGGTGGAATCGGAGGTTGATGCTTTATGTCGAGCTGGAAAGCGTTCGCAGGCGCAAGCCAAAGCAATCTCCTATGGAAAGAAAATGGCGAATGATCCAACCATGCAAGCCATGATGAAATGCGTCGAGCCCATGAAAGGCATGATGAAATCGGTGCCCATGATGCCGTTCGATGAGATGATGGAAAATTCCGACAGGCATGTATGTGATTAGTCTGCGCTGAGCTTCTACTATTGAGTCACATGGAAAGGTTGCCCTTCAATCAAGACGCGCTGAGAATACATCCGTGTACGCTCGGCAGCAGCATCCCTGCTGCTGACGGTCTTGATTGAAGGGTAACCTTTCCATACGCCTTGTTAGTATTTGCTTCATAGCGATTTGGTCTTAATTCTATGACAGTACCCGTATCCGGATTATACAAAATATTTTTCACCGCTGAGGCGCGGAGAGAAACGCTTTGCAGTTTATGAGCACTTCTTGATGTTCTTCGGAGATGTAGTATATGCATCCTGAATATTCATAACTGTTTTTTTAAGAGGCAGGTTTTTTCAGCATCGCAGTAATCATATCGGCAGTCCGCAGGGTGAGTTACTTTCTGTGATTCACCTTGCGGGTCGTTCCATTCACAGAATTGATAAATCACAAAGACCTGAGGCATTATTTATGGATAATGATGAGCATCTGCGCGCTTGAAAAGTAGTGTACCTGTGTCTTTTTTGCAGTAATTTAAAATCTTAACGGTCTATTTGTGCTCATATTTTATGCAGCGTAGTGAGGTAATTAAAAAGACTTTATAGAATCGCCGGACAAAGTTTTTTAAACAGGAGGAGATTGCATAATGAGTGAAACAGAAAGTCTTATTGTTGAAAATACGTTTTCTATCTTCAGCGAGGACGTTAAAAGATACCACCGCTGGTTTATGGTATTAGGTCTTATTATGATTGCCTTAGGTACGGCGGCGATACTTTTTCCATTTGTAGCGACCATGGCGGTAGAGATTCTGATTGGCTGGATCTTTGTGATTAGCGGTGCCTTTGGTATTGTCCATGCTTTCGGAGTCAGAAAATGGAAAGGTTTCTCGTTCTCTTTGCTGGGCGCGGTGCTGTCGCTTGCCATCGGCATCATACTTCTGTTCTATCCGATGGCCGGGATGTTGTCACTGACACTGCTGCTTGCGGCCTTCTTTCTTGTCAGTGGTATTTTCAGGGTCATTCTGGCATTTAGTTTGCGCCCTGCTGATCACTGGGGGTGGCTAATGGTGAGCGGTGTCCTGGCTTTTGTGTTGGCGATTCTGGTCATGATGCAGTGGCCGACATCAGCAACTTGGTTTATCGGCGTGCTGGTAGGCATTGATTTGATTTTCAGCGGCTGGATGTTTCTCACCATGTCGATCATGGTGCGTCGTTCGATATGAGGCGGATGCTGTTTTATGGCTCCAGCTAAATATTTTCACGTACAACGTTTTGAGCCACAGTGATTAATGGCTGCTTCCGGAATATTAAAACCTGACGATAATTGCTGGCGAGTGGAATGCGCTGAGCGCGCTAGCTTTTTAATTGACGGTGCCGACTATTTCCACGCTTTCAGAGAGTCGTTAAAAAAAGCCCGGTGCTCGATATTGATTATTGGCTGGGACATTAACAGCCAGTTCAGGCTGGAGCGTGAGCCGGTTAACGATGGTTTGCCGGTCGAATTTGGCAAGTTCCTGAACAGTCTGGTCGAGCGCAATAAACAGCTGCACATCCATGTGCTGGACTGGGATTATGACGTGATTTATGCGGCTGACAGGGAATGGCTGCCGCAATACAAGCTGGACTGGACCAGTCACCCCCGGTTGCACTTTTACATGGATGATCATCACCCTGTGGGGGCGTGTCATCACCAGAAAATTGTCGTGGTCGATGACCGGGTCGCTTTTGCGGGCGGACTGGATGTGACGCTGGGGCGCTGGGATACTCCCGAACACCAACCCGATGACCTGCGCCGGTGCGATATCGACAACGTTGTTCCGCAGCCCTATCACGACGTGCAGATGGCCGTCAGCGGCGAGGTTGCTGTGGCGCTCGGAGAGCTGGCTCGCCGGCGCTGGCACAAAGCGACGGGGGAGCGGCTTGATCCCCCGGAGAATTGCTCAGACATTGATCCCTGGCCGGAAGATCTGGTCGCTGAAGTGGAAAACGTCATGGTTGGAATTTCGCGTACCTATCCAGCCTACAAAGACCAGCATGAGGTCCGTGAGGTCGAGCGAATTATTCTGGATTCCATTCGTGCCGCAGAGAAAATGATTTACATCGAGAACCAGTACTTCACTTCGCAGAAAGTGATCAATGCCCTGGTCGAACGGCTGCAGGAGAATAACGGACCGGAGATCGTCCTGATATTCCCCGAACATACCGACGGCTGGTTGTCGCAGCTCAGCATGGATGTGTTGCGCGAACGTTCACTCAAGCAGCTGCAACAGGCCGACCAGCAAAAGCGTTTACGCACCTACTATCCAGACCGGCCCGGACTGGGAAAGAGCTGTATTAACGTACATTCCAAAGTCATCATTATTGACAATGAACTGGCCCGCGTCGGCTCCTCCAATCTGAATAACCGCTCCATGGGTATCGATACCGAATGCGACCTTATTCTGGAGGCTCGTGGTGAGGCGGCGGTTCTCACTGCCATCGGTGATTTTCGTAACCGGTTGCTGGCTGAGCATCTTAATGTTGCTGTCGCCGAAATGGCACAGGCATTAGCGCAGGAGAAATCACTCATCGCTGCCATCGAATCGTTGCTTGGCTCAGGCTGGACTCTGAAGCCGTTACAGCTCAACGTTTCAAAAGAGCTGGATGCCATTGTGCCGGATGCGCTTATCGCTGATCCCGAACAGCCATTTAATAGTGACAAGATTGCCCGGCAGCTGGTGAATGATGAAGAGCAGTCACCAGTCAGACGCACATTAATTACACTGCTGTCTCTGCTTGCAATCGTGCTTTTTCTGGCCGCAGTCTGGCGTTGGACACCGCTGGGTGAATGGCTGGATATCAGTGAGGTTTTCAGGAGTGTCGGTGAGCTGCGTGGCACCTGGTTGGCACCGGTTATTGTTGCCATGATTTACATTGTGGGCGGGCTGCTTGTTTTCCCGGTAACGGTAATGATTGTGGCCACCGGCCTGACCTTTGGCGCCTTCTACGGATTTGCATACGCATTATTGGGCGCCGAGCTGAGCGCCATTGTCACCTATATGATTGGGCAGTATCTGGGTCATGATACGATTCGCAATCTGTCGCAACGCTGGGTGGGTCGGATCAGTCGGCGTTTGGCACAACAGGGTCTGTTTGCCATCATAACACTACGTATTATTCCGGTTGCGCCTTTCAGCGTGATTAATCTGGTCGCGGGCGCTTCTCATATTCGTTTACGTGATTTTGCACTGGGAACACTATTGGGTATGCTTCCCGGAACGCTCGCGCTCACTGTTTTTTCTGATCAGGTGATGAGCGC